>JANMZR010000170.1:0-9556 GCA_031383555.1 Cytophagaceae bacterium
TTTTTGAAGTAGGCATGGCATTTATCACTCCAGTCGGAATCTGACATAGACTTGTCCCAAATAGCCTGCGGCTCCGGCCTTCTTAAAATGTAATTGCCAAACCTTTCGAGTTTTTCAAAGCCACCGCTATCAATCAATTCATAGTCTTGCCAATTGGTAGGAGTGAGGGTATTTATCATTTTTTGATTTTGGATTTTTGATTTTGAGTTCTTTGTGACCTAGACACTCTTATTCCTACAAATTTACAAAAATAAAACCAGCCCAAATAAATGAACTGGTTTTAAACTTATATTCTCTTAGGATACTCACCACTTAAAACTCATAAGTTAAAATTTAAAACGATACTTTATTCAAATAAAATACATTTCTTCGGCCTTCATCTTCATTCGTAATTCTTTGAACACCAGTGGCTAAGAAGAAGTTTTCATACCAAAGTTCAATGTCATCGGTTGAAGCGCGTCTTACCGAATCACCTTCCTTTTGAGATGCAACTGGTTTGCCCTTTAATTCTCCAATTACTACTCCATTTTTGAATGTTTTAGAAAAAATATCACCTCTATCGGCATATGACATTGTAATGTATTCTCCTTCAACTTTTACTTTTACTTTTTCTTTTAATGTTTGAGTTTTTATGTTTTTTAGCTCAATATTATTATCCCAAAGTAAGTTTCCATTTTTATCAAAAGCTGCAACAATGCCATGGGTATATTTCCAACCATCAAATATTTCTCTATTGCCAAAACCTCGGTAACCATAATAATTGCTAAAAGGTGAATAAAGGCCCCAATTGCCATAGCCCCAACGATAAGGATTGAAATAGGAGGAATAAAATGGACTAAAATTGCCAAAAGAAGAACCATATGGAGAATAAAAATTATTATTATACTTATATTCTGGGAAAAAGGCCTCGGCTACCAAAATATATTTATCATCTTGCTTAATAACTTCATGAACTAACATTCTATGACTTAATTTCAAATCTTTACCTTTTTCCTTTTTATCGGCTACCTTTTTTTCTTGACGCTCTCTTTGCTTAGGATTTAGAAAGCTAAAAAAGTTTTTGAAATCGGTAAAGTCATAAAACTTAGTTTCAGTTATTTCATTGTCATCAATTTTAGTGAGGTAAATTCCTTGCGAATAAGGCCCTTTTTGGGAACCAATTGTATTTTTATAACCATAAGTGCCAAACATAATTTGATTGTTTGTACCTACAGTATTGAGGCGTCCGTTTAGCATTGCAAAATCGTCTTCTGGGTCCAATTGTATTTCAGAAACTGGCATGCCTGCTAGGTCAAATGACTTTACAACCAACTGATATTCTTTGGCTTTCCCTACAGCGAAAGTAATATTTATTCTTCCAGAGGTTGTATCTGTTTCCATCGATTGCACCTCTGCTATGCCTTTAAAAGCAGTAGGAAGTACTTTTGATTTCTTGTTTATTAAATCTGTATATAAAATAACAGGAGCACTTTTTACCATTCCTGAAAGAAATACAACATTGTCTGTTGCTTCAAAATCTGATATCTCAATTTTATCAATTGAGAAAATTTTGAATTTTTCAATAAATCCAGGTCCAGGAAATATTTTAACAATTTCATATGAATTACTATTGTATTTGCTAAATAAAAGGTAAACGTGCTTCCCGTCATAACTATGGGTTACGTAGTCTAAATTATTGCTTATGCTGCCGTTTAAAGTCCAGTTTTGGTTTAATTCTGTATCATATTTTTTTAAGTTAAAAGTAGTTCCACTTGTCTGCGAAAGCACAATTACGCCTTTTTTTCCAAGAGGTATTGAGAATATTTCCATATTATTTGGAATCGGAATTTCAATTCTATTGGCTGATTGTGAATAGCCAATTATTGAGATAAATAATTGGAATACAATTAAATAGTTCGCTTTTATTTTAAGTATATGCATGTTCTAATATTATATCAAATTCATTTTTTGTAACCTTACTTACCGAAAGCCTACTCAACCTCACCAGTTCGAAGGTTTCTAATCTTTTGTCGTTTTTTACAATTGCCAAAGTAACCGGTTTTGGTAGTTTTTCTTTCGCTTTTACTTGAACTACTACCCATTTTCCAGTTTCGTCTGTTGCATCAGGGAAATGTTCAGTTACAATTTCAACTATTCCCACTATTTCTTTGCCTATGTTTGAATGGTAAAAAAAGGCCAAATCTCCTTTTTTCATGGCCATCAAATTTAATCTTGCACTATAATTTCGTACACCATCCCAAGTACCAATGCCCTGCTTAACAAGGTCATCCCAAGAGTAAGCATCGGGCTCTGATTTCATCAACCAATAATTCATAAACGTAATTTGTATTTTAAAATATGCTTCTGATTAAAATTTTAATTAAATTTTAATCAGAAAAGGTTAAAAGTTTGAGAGTTTGAAAGGTTGTTAGTTTTAATTTAAATATGTTTTCAAACTAACAAACTAACTTCTACCTCACAAACTTTTTTCAGATTTTTTTTTAAATAGTACTTTTTAACACAGAATTATTACGGAAATTTCGGAAACTTACTAAAATCTGGTTTTCTTTTCTCCATAAATGCATTTCGGCCTTCTTTTGCTTCTTCGCTCAGATAATAAAGTAGGGTTGCATTGCCCGCAAGTTCCTGTATTCCAGCTTGTCCGTCCAAATCGGCATTAAATGACGACTTGAGCATTCGTAATGCTAGTGGACTTTTCTCTAATATTTTTTTACACCATTCTATTGTTGTTTCTTCAAGTTTTTCTAGTGGCACCACTTTGTTTACTAAACCCATTTCTTTGGCCTCTTGCGCATCATATTGGTCGCATAAGTACCATATTTCTCTTGCTTTCTTTTGCCCAACTATTCTTGCCAAATAAGAAGCACCAAAGCCACCATCGAAACTGCCAACAATTGGGCCCGTTTGTCCGAATCGTGCATTTTCAGCAGCGATACTCAAATCGCAAACTACATGTAGCACATGGCCGCCGCCAATTGCCCAGCCTGCTACCATGGCAATAACAGGTTTGGGAATAGAGCGGATTTGCTTTTGTAAATCTAAAACGTTGAGCCTAGGCACTGTGTCTTGTCCAACATAACCGCCATGGCCTCTAACTGATTGATCACCACCGCTACAAAACGCTTTTCCACCCTCTCCTGTCAATATAACTACTCCAATTTCAGTCATTTGGCGGCAAAGTTCCATGGCTTCAATCATTTCTGAAACGGTCAAAGGTGTGAATGCGTTGTGAACCTGCGGCCTATTTATGCTTATTTTCGCAATCCCTTCATTTTGAGTGAAAAGTATTTCTTTGTATTCTTTAATGGTTTCCCAATGAATTGAACTCATTTTGTAATTTTTTTTAATTGTTTTTTTATCGTTTTTATCGCTGCAAAATTAGCCATTATTATGCTTAATTTTGTAAAATATTATTTTGAGAACTATTATTCTAACCTTAAAAGTGAAATAAAAGTTAATATGGTTACTAAAAAAATGTTTTAAGTTTAAAAATAGGTTATGATTTTTTTTGATTTTTCTAAGAATATCTACCCAAATTCAGAAGTTCCTTATTTCAAGAAGGTTATTTCATTTGTTGAACATTGGCAAAATGGTCTAGAAATCATACAAATAAATACTTCTGGTTCTACAGGATTACCAAAAAGAATTGACATAAAAAGGCAGCAGATGGTTGCAAGTGCTAAACTAACTGGCGAATATTTTTACCTAAAGGAAGGCGATCATGCTTTTTGTTGCCTTAATGTTGAGTTTGTCGCTGGTATGATGATGTTGGTGAGAGCTATGGAGCTTAAATTGCAAATAACTGTAATTGAGCCTATTGGTAATCCGTTTTTAGGAATGAGGGAAACAAATAAATTTGATTTTTCGGCCCTTGTTCCTCTACAAATCCAAGCAATTTTAGAAAATGAAATAACAAGAAAATACTTGCAAATTCATTCAAATATAAAAAATATAATTATTGGTGGGGCCGCAATTAACCAACAGACATTGAAAGCGATACAACAATTGAATATTCCATGTTTTGCTACATATGGTATGACAGAAACAGTTTCCCATATTGCCCTAAGGTCTTTGATTGGAGAAGAATCTACTGAATATTTCAATAAAATGAAAGGGATAAATTTAGATATTGATGAAAGGAATTGTCTTAAAATAAAAGGTTTATGCACTGATAACAAATGGATTCAAACTAATGATATTGTTGACTTGGATTCTAAAAAGAATAGTTTCAAATTAATTGGTCGTGCTAACCGAGTTGTAAATAGTGGAGGAATTAAAGTTTACCTAGACATAGTCGAAAAGGAAATTGAGAACGAAGTTTATAGTTGTTTCCGAAAAAATATTCGGTATTTTCTGTTTGGCCTATTTGATGAAAAATTGGGCGAAAAACTGTCGATTTTGATTGAGGCGGAGAAAGAGGAATTTAACATAAACATAAAGGAGATGTTTAAATATTCGATTCTCGACAAATATAAAATACCTAAAGAAATTTTTTTTGCAAAGAAATTTGAAGAAACTGCATCGGGTAAAGTAGACTATTTAAATACAATACAACTTATTAAATAATACACAATGGATTCATTATCAATTTATATACAACATCATTTGATGTGCCAGCTCCTTATTCATATGAAGTTTCTTTTGAATTTTCGAAAGATAGTAATTTGAAGTTTCAAATGAATTACACCAATAGAGATGAACTCAGTGAAGATGAGATTTTGGATGAAGGTTTTTCTGAAAATGATGATTTTAACTGGGAAGGTAAATTAAATTCTGTATGGGAGGCTGAAATTGAAAGTTTATTGGCAAAAACTGAGGCAAGAAATAGCACAAGAGACCAAGAAATTTTATTGAAAAGAGCAGGGGATAAGTTTGCACCTAGGAATTACAAAGAGTGGAATTTGTTGATTCAAGATTTAATTCAAGCCGTATTTGAAACAGCTGGCAAAGAAAAAGAGTGGCAAATGGATTTGCAAATAGTAAAAAATGGTAAAAAAGATTTGCAAAAAATGACGGTCTATTTTGCAAAAAAAGAAATTGATTTTGCTTTTGGATCAAATAGTAAAATGGATTGGCAGCGAGCCAAAAAATTTATGGAATTGATCTATTTAGGCGACTTTGATGAAGACAAGTCGACTAATCAGCTACCAGAAAAGGAGGGAAGTTACCTCTGTTTTGATCAAATTAATTGGTATAAATTGGGTCACGCTATTTCAAATCCAAATGGAAATAAGGCTTATTTGGGGAAATTAGAATACGAATTGTTAAGTTTTATTTAAACCCAGCTTACGCATTAGGTATTGTAGTGAAGGAAAATCAGGCAAAAAGAAAGCAACACACGTAAAAAATTTACCGGAACAATAGCCATAGCTATTGTGAGGATACATTTTTGAGTATGGAGGCTTTATTGAAGACTGATTTTTATGTAATAAATACCTAATTCGTAATCTGGGTTAAAATGGAATTACCCGTAAATAGCCCCACGAGCTGAAAGTAAGGTATTTTTCATCAAAGAAACAATAGTCATTGGGCCAACACCTTTGGGCACAGGTGTTATATAGGAGCATAGGGGTGCTACTTCGTCAAACTTAACATCGCCTTTTAATGCAAAGCCTGATTTTTTGGTAGGATCTTCAACTCTGGTTAAACCCACATCAATCACCACAGCACCGGGTTTAATAAAATTAGCTTTTACAAACTCAGGAATACCTAAAGCAACTATCAGAATATCAGCCTGTTGACAGACCTCAGCGATATTTTTAGTACGAGAGTGTGTGAGTGTAACTGTGCAATTGCCAATTTTCTGATTACGTTGCATCAAAATACTCATGGGTAAGCCTACAATTTGGCTACGGCCGATTACAACACAATGTTTACCTGATGTTTCAATGCCATATCTATCCAATAAATCCAAAACTCCTTGTGGTGTGGCTGAAATATAAGCTGGTAATCCTTTGGCCATTCTACCGATGTTGATGGGGTGAAAACCATCCACATCCTTCTTATAATCAATGGCTTCCATCACAGCATCTGGATTAATATGGTTGGGTAAGGGCAACTGTACAATAAGCCCATCCATATCTGAATTGTCATTCACTTTTTGGATTTCCTCAATTAATTCATCCTCCGAAATGGTGTCAGAAAAGCGCAAAAGTGTAGACTTAAAGCCCAATTCCTCACAAGATTTCACTTTGTTCGCAACATAAGTTTCCGAAGCGCCATTTGCACCCACCAATATCGCTACTAAATGTGGTATTTTCCCTCCATCGGCCTTAATATTGGCTACTTCTTGGGCAATTTCTAGCTTTATTTCATCAGCAGTTGCTTTGCCATCGATTATTGTCATTGTTTATCTTTCTTTAATAAATACCCAAAAAGTAATCTAAGTTTATTCTTTTATTGAATTATTTTTTAAAATTCCCTTCAAGCTCTCTAATCCCACGCTTCCAACTGCCTCAATAAAAACCATATTTTTAGAGCCAGAAATTTCAGGTTTTTTGGGATCAATAATATAAATGGGAACATTGTGGCCAGCCATTTGTACCAATCCAGCCGCAGGATATACCTGCAAAGACGTACCCACAACTACCAAAATATCGGCCGAAGCTGTAACTTCAGTTGCCAACTCAATCATTGGTACAGCCTCACCAAACCAAACAATAAATGGCCTCAATTGACTTCCATCGGCCGATTTATCACCTAAATTTATTGGATTTGTGCCAATTTCAATAATTTCATTGGGGTTTTGACTCGATCTAGCTTTTGTGAGTTCTCCGTGTAAGTGAATTACATTGGTGGAGCCAGCCCTTTCATGCAGATTATCAACGTTTTGTGTAATAATAGTTACCTGAAAATCTTTTTCTAAATCAGCCAATATTTCATGCCCACGATTAGGATTTACAGTATCCAATTTGGCTCTTCGCTCATTATAAAAGCGCAAAACAAGTTCTGGATTTCTCTCAAAACCTTGAGGTGTAGCCACATCTTCAATGGAATGGTTTTCCCAAAGTCCATCCGAATCTCGAAAGGTTGCAATGCCAGATTCAGCAGAAATACCTGCGCCAGAAAGTACTACTAAATGTTTCAAAATAGTTTGTAGTTTGTTGTTTGTTGGCGAAATCCAAAATCCAAAATCTACTTCTTCCCACCCCTCTTAAAAGCCTTTTTCACAGGTGCCTTGGCTTCCCATTCTACACACATTTCATAGGTAATATCTGCTGGCTCTGTGCCTTTTGGTATTTTTAAGTTCTTTTTATCAAACTTTACATAAGGCCCATACAAGCCATTAAGTACTTGGACCTCAGCATTTTCTGTAAACTCTTTTATTAATTTACTGGAATCACCCTGTCGCTTGGCCACAATCAATTCAATTGCACGCTCCAAATCAATTGACATTGGGTTGTCAGTTTTTGCCAAGCTTACAAATTTGGAATTATGCTTCACATAAGGTCCAAATTTACCTGCAGCCACTATAATTTCTTCACCTTCAAACTCACCTAAACTACGTGGTAGTTTGAATAATTCCAGAATCTGCTCCAAAGTTACAGTTTCCATCAATTGATCACTTTTCAGTGAAGCATATTTTGGCTTTACATCTTCAATTGCCTCACCAATTTGGGCGAAAAAGCCAAACTTTCCTTTTCTTACTATAATATTTTCACCTGTTTGCGGGTGTACTCCTATCTCACGAGTAGTGGCATCATTATCTCTTTCTGCTGATTTTGTAGCGACCACTGTTTTATGGAAAGGCTTATAAAAATCATCAATCATTGATTGCCATTGCATCTTTCCAATCGCAATTGCATCGAACTCTTTCTCAACATTTGCAGTGAATGAATAGTCAATAATATCATGGAAGTGCTTCATTAAGAAGTCATTAACTACTACTCCGGTATTTGTAGGGAATAATTTAGATTTCTCAGTACCAAAAGTTTCTTGATTAGTTTTGGTGGTAATTTCCCCTTTTTTCAATATCAATTCTCTGAAATTCCTTTGTTTGCCTTCACGATCTTCCTTTACAACATAATCCCTTTTTACAATAGTGGAAATAGTTGGCGCAAAAGTGGAAGGTCGGCCGATGCCCAATTCTTCCAATTTTTTAACCAAACTAGCTTCTGTATATCTTGGAGCTGCTCTTGTAAATCGTTCAGAAGCCACCATTTGCGATAAATTTAACGACTCGCCAATAGTTAAAGGTGGCAGCATGCCTGCACTTTCTTCATCTTCCTCATTATCAGTACTTTCCAAATACAATTTTAAGAAACCCTCAAACTTAATCACTTCACCTTGTGCAATCAAATTTTCAGGCGTTGTAGAAATAGCAATTGTTGCGGTAGTTCGTTCTAACTGAGCATCAGCCATTTGTGAAGCCATTGCCCTTTTTCTGATTAACTCATAAAGCCTTTGCTCATTCCTATCATCACTTGCTTTTATAGTTGCAAAATCGGTAGGACGTATGGCCTCATGGGCTTCTTGAGCTGAATCGTTCTTGGTTTTATAAACCCTTTTTTCAACAAATTTGGCACCGTACAAATTTTCTATTTCTGCCACTGCTTTTTCTACCGCTTCACCACTTAAATTGGTGGAATCGGTACGCATATAAGATATTTTACCAGCTTCATAGAGCCTTTGAGCCACTGTCATTGTTTGCAAAACTGAAAATGAAAGCTTGCGGGAGGCTTCTTGCTGCAGCGTAGATGTAGTAAACGGAGCGGCTGGAGACTTTTTAAACGGCTTAGTTTCTAGGTTTTTTATCGAGAAATTGGCTGCTTTGCATTTTTCTAAAAAAGCCATTCCATCTTGTTCAGTTTCAAAGTTTTTAGGCAATTCAGCTTGCAAAATTTTACCTCCGTCCAAAAGAAATTGTGCCACAATTTTAAAAGAACTTTTCGCCGAATGGCCTATAATTTCACGTTCACGCTCCACAATCAAACGTACAGCAACAGACTGTACTCTACCAGCTGAAAGCCCTTTTTGCACTTTTCCCCATAGTATTGGAGAAAGCTCAAAACCTACCAAACGGTCTAATACTCTTCGAGCTTGTTGGGCATTCACCAAATCAAAATCAACTGTACGTGGGTTTAAAATGGCTTTTTGAATGGCAGTTTTAGTGATTTCTCTGAAAACAATCCTTTTTGTAGACGACTTCAGATCCAAAGCTTCCATCAAGTGCCACGAAATAGCCTCTCCCTCACGGTCATCGTCAGTCGCTAACCAAACCTCATCAGCTGATTTTGCCAATTTTTTCAACTCAGCTACTACGGCCTTTTTATCGGCAGTAATTTCGTAGGTAGGTGCATAACCATTTTCAACATCAATTGAATTGTTGCCTTTTGGCAAATCCCTCACGTGCCCAAAGCTTGATTTTACAATAAAATCCGCTCCCAAATACCCCTCGATGGTTTTTGCCTTGGCGGGTGATTCAACTATTACAAGATTTTTCGACATTTATATAATTTGTAGAAATTTAATTTCAAAATGGCAAATTAAAATGAACAATCATCCATTTTTGCCACAATTCCCCAAATATATTTGATTTTTAAATAGAAAATCGAAA
>JANMZR010000201.1:0-31350 GCA_031383555.1 Cytophagaceae bacterium
CACAGAATATCAGCAAAAAAATAGTTTTTTCAGAGCAGAATTTCAATTTGCAAGCCAACAAAAAAGACTTGCTCAGGGAGATATTGACGATAATCGTATTGGTAAAAATGGAACAAAAGGATGGCAAATAGTAAATATTTATACCGGCTATAACTTTAAGCCCTTCTCAATAAACCTTTCACTTCAAAATCTATTGAACACCGACTACCGCACCCATGGTTCGGGAATAAATGGAGTTGGCAGAAGCGTCTGGTGCACGTTAGGTTTGAATTTTTAACTAAAAAATACTATTTTATTCGATTTTTTATCCCAAAATTTAATCGAGAAAATTTTAATTTTAGATCAATGTATACTTTAATGAAGATTTCTATAAACTCGAATTCCAATAAGCATTTCTCTCTTTGGAGCAAGAGGAATGAGGTTTTAAAAAAAAATATGATAAATAGAAGTTCCCTTAAATTAAAAACTATCTGACCATTTATAGGCCTCAATCAATTTCATTTCACCTTCTTTTCCTTTGAATGCATTGCCATGTTCCATGCCCATTACACCACGGTAACCTTTTACGTTATACAAATGTTTGAATATGTTTTTATAATTAATTTCACCAGAAGTTGGCTCATTACGCCCTGGGTTATCCCCTATTTGAATATAAGCGATTTCTGACCAATAGGCATCGATATTTTTAATCAAATTGCCTTCATTTCGTTGCATGTGGTATATATCAAACAATATTTTACAGGCTGGACTGTTTACTGCACGGCATATTTCATAGGTTTGGTCTGAGTTGCGAAGGTAAAGGTCGGCATTGTCACTTAAAGGTTCCATTACCATAACCATACCATGTGGTTCAAATATTTCAGCGCCTCTCCGCATGGCCTCCACCACATTGGCAGTTTGTAAGCCCATCGACTTTGTTCTGTCGAAATAGCCAGGCACAACGGTCATCCATTTTGCATTTACTATTTTTGCCAACTCAACTGATTTTTTGCATGTAGCCACAAAAGTATCTATGAATTCTTTTTTACCAGTAGTAAGGGAAGTTTTCCAATTGTCGCCACCCTCAATTACGAACACACCCATTGTCATCCCTAATCTTTTTAGGGTATCTCCTATCAATTGCTGTTCGGCTGCGGGTCTTTTTAGCATTCCATTGTCTTCCAAGCCCAAAAAACCATTAGCAGCCATAAACTCAAGTTGCTTTACAAGGTCTTTACCACCATTATTTTCGAACATTCCGAAATGGGGCGCATACAAATGTTTGAATTTATCTTCGGTATTTGAAAAGGCTGTATTTGAAATTGCCCCAGTTGCCAATATTGTTGAGGTAGAAATTAAGTTTTTTCCGAATAATCTTCTATTCATTTTTTTAATAAATTTAGAATTTGTTATAATTGTTTATTTCCTTCGAAAAAGCTGCCTCTCTAATTTGAAAAAGATAGAATTTCAAACTAAAGCAAACAACTCATTTTTAATATTTTACAAGTTATTTTAAACTTTTCAAATACTCAGTAAGATCGACCAATTCTTGGGTGGTCATTGACTCTTGCAAACCTGAAGGCATTACCGAATTTTCAATTTGGGTTTTTGATTTAATGTTACTTGTTTTAATATTTTGAGTTGTGCCGTTTTGCATTCTTAACAAAATGTCTGTTTCGGTTTTACTGGTAATAATTCCGAAAAACTCTGTACCGTCTTTTAATACGATATTCCAACCTTCATAGCCAAAACTTATTCCTAAATCAGGATGTATGATAGAGGTAAAAATCGCCTCCTTGGTAAGTTTGGAGCCTATTTGTGATAAATTTGGCCCGAAATCAACCCCTTCACCGTTCACTTGATGGCAAGCAATACAATAGGTTTTAAACACTGCTATTCCTTTGATCTTTTCCCCTTTTATTTTAGTAAGTTCAATTATGGTTGGCAAAACTTTCCCGTCACTTGCTTTGGCAGCCCCGAGGTATTTTCTGGCTTCGTCACGAACGGCTTTTTTCCAAGAGCCTGCTACGGATTCAACAGCAGCTGGAATAAATATTTTTGGAACTTTATTAGCTCGTAAATAATTGAAAACTAAACTTTCACCTTCACCTGTATTCCCTAAATATTTAAAGGCTGCTTTTCTTACTTTTTCTGTTTGCTTTTTATTAAAAGCTACTTGATTCAACAAGCTTACAGATTCTTTAGAACCCACATAACGCAATGATTTTAAAGTATTTAAGCGACTTTCTTCGTCCAATGTATTCAATGCATTAGCTATCATTGGTTGGCCACCCATTTTTAAAAGTGACCTTGTTGACAACATACTTTCACCAGGGCCTGTCATGGTTATCATCATTTTATAAAGCTTTTCTTTTTGATCAACCATTCCATATTTATCTACTAATGCGATATAATCTTCCTTAGGAGTCAAACTATTAACCACTTCTTTAAGTGCCTTTTGAGCAACTGGCGATGTTTTTACAATAGAAGGGTCAAGCAAGTCCAATACAACTTTTTTCATCTGATTATTATTGGCAGTGTTTGCTTCAAGCATATTTAACAATGCGGGCTCTTTTTCTTTATCTTTAATAAAATCGAAAGCCCTGAAATATCTCAAGCGTTCTTTCAAATTTGTTTTAGAATCTGTTGCTAATGAAGCCAAAAATGGTATTGATTCTTTATTATGAGTACGCCAAATAATATCATTGGTGGAAGCAGTTCCTATTGATTTTTGAGCAATTTTCAAATATTCAGTGAAAAAAGCCGCATCGCTACCAGTTAAGGCTATGCCAATTGCTTCTAAATTATATCTATCATTACCGTTATGCTTTAAAGCCAATTGGGCTAATAATTGTGCTTTTTCTGGCGAATTGTTGTGCCTTAAGGTAAGTGCACATTCACGCCTAACTTGTGGATCGGGGTCGCTTAACAACGATCTAACTGTTTCAAGCATATTCTTTTTATACAAATAGGCAGCTCTTAAAGCCGCTATCCGAATATCGGGATTTGCGTCTTTCGCTGCTTTTTCAATAAATTGGTTTCCGTTTTCAGACTCAGCCAACAACCAAAATGCTCTAGCTCTCATTCTTTGATTTTGAGCAGTATTGAACAGTTTTTCCAAATCAGGAATGGCCTGCGCCCCAAATTGTTTTAAATTACTATGGGCTAAAAAACGGGTAGCTTGATTGGGACTTTGCAAACCTACTAATGAACCAGCCACCGATGAAAGATCAATCGATGCCGTTTTATAAGGTGTATTTTTCGGGGAAATTCTGTAAATTCTACCTTTAGTTTGGTCGCCAGCCTCATGGCCACCAACACCTGGATCGTACCAGTCTGCAACAAAAATAGAGCCATCAGGTGCTGCAGCAACATCAATTGGTCTAAACCATTGGTCATTGACACCTTTAACCATATTTGTAATTGTAGCTTTATAACCGGCTCCAGATTTTGTAACGGGATAAGCCCTCACTACATTGTTACCAGCCTCACAATGAATCATTTGATTTTGAAATTGGGCCGGCAATAAATCACCTTCATAAATCATAAGACCAGAAGGAGAGCCAGCACCTGTTTGTAATAAATTGGGAACCACGCCGGGGTCATTCAAATGCCAGTGCTTAAGAGGAATTGAGTCTTCCATATTGGTGCGAGGTGCTCGCCAGCCCGCACCAGTAAGTTCGCTAGTATAGCCGTAGTTTCCGTTTTGCATGACATACAATACTCTTGTGCCTTTATTGCCATCATCGTCATTGTCAGTTTGCCAAATAGTACCATAAGAATCTACAGCAACTTCGAAGCTATTTCTGAAATTTTGCCCTAATACTTCTACATTTGAGCCATCCAAATTGCAGCGAAAGGTTAGGCCTTGCTTATAATTTTTCTCACTAATTTCCTTTCCATCAATATTTTTTACAAAATTTCCATTTTTATCAAGTAGCTGTTTCCCTTCATTTCCAAAGTTAAAATATAGCTTTCCATCAGCGCCAAACACCATCGCATGAGCACCATGATCATGTTGGTCACCCGCTATTCCTTGAAACAATATTTCTTTTTTATCGGCTTTATCATCGCCATTTTCATCCGTGAATATCCATATATAGGGGCTTTGAGAAACATAAACCTTATTGCCAAAAACCGCTATTCCCAACGGCGAATTTATTTCCGAACCTTGGTAAAATACTTTTTGGGTTTCAGCTTTTCCATCACCATTATTATCCTCCAAAATGAGTATGCGATCGCCTTCTGGTTTAGTTGGATTTCCGTTTATCTTAGGGCGGTAATTATAGGCCTCACAAACCCAAACCCTACCTTTTGAATCCACATCAATATTAGTCGGATTGATGAGCATTGGCTCAGTTGCAAAAGTGGTTATTTCCAGTCCATCAGCAATTTCTAGGCCTTTTAACGAATTAATTGGCATTCTTTTCTGGTCGTCAGTAAGGGTATCAATCGTTACAATTGGCCCAGTATTTTTCTTATTAATATTTTTGAATCCAAAATAACTAACAAAAATTAAACCCAACACAATGGGTGCAATTAGGTAGATATTAAAGGGTTGTTTTTTCATTTGTAAATATTGGTTTTCTACGTTCATAGTCAATAAGATATCAATTAATTTTATAATAATTTAAAATAAATTTTGCTTCAAAAAAATAAATCCAACCACAACCTTAATAATAAACTACCTAATGTCTAAAATGTTACTTTAACAATGTTTTGAGTAGATCAATCTCGATGGTCGGTTGCGATTTTTCATACAATATACGATAAACAGCATTAATAATTGGCAAGTTAATTTGAAAACTTTTATTGATTTCCCAAATGCTTTTTACAGCATAATATCCCTCAGCAATCATATTCATTTCTATTTGAGCCGATTTTATACTGTAACCACGGCCTATCATATTACCAAAACTTCTATTTCTTGAAAATTTAGAATAAGCTGTAACCAAAAGATCGCCCAAATAGCCACTACCGTATAACTCACGATGATTGGGAGAAATTGTATCTAAAAACCGTTTTATTTCTTCCATGGCATTTGATACCAAAACGGCCTGAAAGTTGTCGCCATAGCCAAGGCCATGGGTTATGCCACATGCCATGGCAATGATATTTTTCATAATTGCGCAATATTCTATCCCATCGATATCGTCAATGGCGTTGGATATTACAAAACGATTTTTCATTAAACTCGCAAAATGTTGGGCAACTTTGAAGTCAGATGAGGCAATAGTTACATATGACTGCTTTTCAAGGGCTATTTCTTCTGCATGACAAGGCCCTGCAATCACACACATATTTTTCTGACTTACCCCAAAATGCGACTCAACCCAATCGGTTACCAGCATATTTTTTTCCGGCACCATCCCTTTAATTGCTGAAACTATTTTTTTGCCTTCAAAATGACTTTTATTCAATGGTTTTAATGTTTCAATTAGAAAGGCCGACGGCAAAGCCAAAATGATGTATTCACCATTTTTTACCGCTGTTTGAATAGAGGTTGTAATTTTCACTTTCCGTGGATTCACCTGTACGTCAGTCAGATAGCGAGGATTATGGTAATATTTTTTTACATAATCAGCATCTTTTTTATGGCGAATCCACCATGTTATTTTTACGGAATTTTCGGCTAATATTTTAATAATTGCTGTGGCCCAACTTCCGCTACCAATTACGGTTATTTGTGTTGGCAAGGGTTTTAAAAAAATGGATTTTTCCAAAGCGTAAATTGATTAACTAAATTGCCTGTCAAGCGTTTTGAAATAATTTTCTAATGCCTCAATTGATTTACCGTTATTACCTTGCCAGGTTCGAATTACTTTTGTAAGTAATTGATTTTCAATAAGAAATCCGTCATGACCATATAATGAATCGATGATTTCCAACTTTGCATTGGGTATGTGTTTTGCTAAAAATTGTTGTTCATTGATAGGAAAAAGTACATCAGATTCAATACCTAAAACTAGCGTATTGGCTTTAATATTATTTAAAACTTCTATTACCTCTCCACGCCCACGACCAACGTCATGGGAGTCCATTATACATGTGAGGGTCCAATAGGAAAAGGCATTGAAGCGGCTTACCAATTTTTCACCTTGATAATGTTGGTAGGTGGCGGCCCTGAACTTTCGGTCGAGTGGCTCATCATTTCTTTGTTGGGTTATTGAATAAGTTTGGTAATTTCTATAAGAAAGCAAGGCAATTGCACGAGCAATTTTCAGGCCTGACTGGCCTGCATTTTCAGCATTTTCAGCCCAACTTGGGTCAGAAGCTATGGCCATTCTTTGGGTTTCATTGAAGGCAATGCCCCATGGTGAAAACTGTGCATTTGTGGCAATTAATACTAGATTTTGAACTAAATCAGGATACATTATTGCCATTTCCAGTGCCTGCTGGCCACCTAATGAGCCACCTATACAAATGTCTATTTTATTAATATTCAGATGGTTACAAAGTAATTGGAATGAATTGACGATATCCCTGACTGAAATAAAAGGAAAATCATGAAAATAGGGCTTTCCGGAATACGGATTAATTGAAAGTGCAGAAGTAGAACCATAGTGAGAGCCTAATACGTTGGCGCAAACAATAAAATATTCGGCGGGGTCAAACAACTTTCCATCTCCAATGAGGCCACTCCACCAATCAGCCACATCGGCGCTTCCAGTGAGGGCATGGCAAACCCAAATCACATTCGATTTTGAGGAATTTAATGTACCCAAAGTAGAATAGGCAATGGTAATTTCTGGTAAAATTTCACCAATTTCTAAACAAAAGGGTTGATTGTATTTGAAATATTTCAAATTCATAAATAATAATATAAATCAGGAAATATTGAATAGGAATTAGCCAGAAATTGACGTTAAAAAAAACGAAAAAAGATAAATGGCTGTTCGCAATTGCTTTATATTTCCCAAGTTTGATGCTTTTTAAGGCCTTTTCTACTAATTTTTTACAAAAAATAGAATACTAAATTGGGTAGGAATTAGCACCTTTTTCCAAACGAACCGGATCAGGTTGCCAGAAGTTCATCGAGCCTAGTCTCTCACTTCTTCTTTATAAATCAATTACATTTTTAAAGATATGCTTTTGATTTGTATTACAAATATAAGTGTGGAATTTTAGAAATGCAAAATGAGTTTTCCTAAAAAAAGCAGCTAATTTTAAAAAAAACTTAAAAGGGTTTTCTAGAAAGAGCCAAAAAAGTAGTTCCATCTTCAATTTGTTGCACAAAATATCTTATGTTTTTGTTTTGAAAATTTTCGAAAATAGCTCTTCTACTAACTTCAAAATCATGATGCATTGGGCAAGGGTTTTCGTGTGAACACTCTTCTCTACCTAAAAAACACTTTTTCAAAACACCTAAGCCATCAATCGCCTCCACTATTCTGATTAAAGAAAGGTCTAATATGGAATCATTTACATAAAATCCTCCATGTGGGCCTTTAGTTGATTTTAAAATCCCCTTTCGGACTAATTCTTGAAGTATTTTTCCCATAAAATGTTGGGGAACTTTTAACTCCTCAGCAATTTCTTGGATGCCTATTTTTCTTTTTACATTTTTCTCCAAAGCTAAAAAAATCACTCCTCTTATAGCGTATCCACATGTTTTTGTTATCATTCTCTCTGTTTTTAACAAATATATTCCAAAAATACAGTTTTGAGAAACAAAATAAGGTTTGATGGTAACAATTTTCTCAAAACAATAAAGATATAAAGGTATTTTATTCTTTTTTATGATTTTTATCATCTTTTAAAACAACTAGCCTCATGTTTTCTGGAAAAGGGCTAAAATATATTTGCACTAGAATAAAAGACCTAAAAATCTTTTATTATTCATTCAAAATCAAAACTATAAAGCAAATGAAAAAAAGTATCCTAATTATGTCTGTTTTGACATTGTTTTTATGGAGTTGCGGTGGTGCTCAGGAAAGAGCCGAAAGCCCCAAAACCGCCGAATCAGCACTCTTGAAACAGGAAGAAGTACATGGTGCTGAAGTAAAAGACATGAAAATGACTAACCCTTTAGACCAAGCTATGGTAAAGGAAGGCCTAGCAATTTATGATTTGAAATGCTCGGCTTGCCATAAACTTACCGCTGATCGTATTGTTGGACCCGGCTGGCTGGAAGTAACCAAAAGAAGAAAACCGGTATGGATTCTAAATATGATAACTAATGTGGATATGATGCTGGAAAAAGATGCTGAAGCACAAAAAATGTTAGAAACCTGTTTGGTAAGAATGCCCAATCAAAACATTACAGAAAAAGAAGCTAGAAGCGTAATTGAATTTATGAGACAAAATGACGGCGAAAAATAGGCCATACTAAAATGTATTGAAAAATTTTAATAATTCACACTTATAATAATAAAATGAAAACAATAAAAACACTATCAAAATTAGCTTTAATTTCAGCTTTTGTAGGTATTAATGCTTGCAAACCTACAAATGACAAAGGAAAAGGCACCTCATTTTTAGCTGGTGATGCAGCGCAAAAGGTCTACGTAGCACCTGGCACACATGACGAATTCTACAATATAGTTTCTGGAGGATTCAATGGCCAACTTTCGGTGGTTGGTTTGCCTTCAGGCCGAACTCTAAAAATAATACCTGTTTTTACTCAATTTGGTGAAAGTGGCTGGGGTTATAGCGAAGAAACAAAGCCTATGCTCAATACTTCCCATGGTTTCATCCCTTGGGACGACTCCCATCATGTGGCGCTCTCAACCACAAATAGCGAGCATGACGGCCGCTGGGCATTTATTAATGGGAATAATACACCAAGAATAGCCCGAGTGAGTCTTTCTACTTTCAGAACAGAGGAAATCATTGAAATCCCCAACTCTGGAGGCAACCACTCTTCACCTTTTGTTACTGCAAATACAGAATATGCCGTAGCTGGTACACGGTTTTCAGTACCACCTGATGCCAATGCTGATGTACCCATAAGCTCATTCAAAAAAAATTTCAAAGGCTATATCAGCTTTGTGAGTATCGACAAAACTACTGGCAGAATGGGCATAAAATTTCAGCTAAAAACCCCTGGCGTAAGCTTTGACTTGGCTCGTGCTGGCAAAGGCAAATCAGCTGGTTGGTTTTTCTTTTCTACTTACAATACTGAGCAAGCCAATTCATTGTTGGAAGTAAATGCTTCGCAAAAAGACAAAGATTTTATATTGGCAGTAAACTGGAAAAAAGCAGAGGAATATTTAGCTCAGGGTAAAGGAAGGAAGGAAAAAGCCAATTATGCACATAATGTTTATGATGAAAAAGTGCATTCAGCCACCTCAACAATGATGAATGAAGTGATGACGCTTGACCCAAAAGAATGCCCAGGCATGTTGTATTTTATGCCATGTCCAAAGTCGCCACATGGTTGTGATGTTGATCCAACAGGCCAATATATTGTTGGTTCTGGAAAATTGGCCGCCGTAATTCCTGTTTTTTCTTTTGCAAAAATTGAACAGGCCATTGCCAACAAAACCTTTGATGGTGATTTTGATGGAATTCCTGTTTTGAAATACGATGCAGTATTACATGGTGAAGTTAAAAAACCAGGTTTAGGACCATTACACACTGAATTTGACGGGCAAGGCAATGCAATTACCTCATTTTTTGTATCGTCGGAACTGGTAAAATGGAATATTGAAAAACTTGAAGTGATTGACCGAGTACCCACCTTTTATTCAGTAGGTCACTTGAGTATTCCTGGTGGCCCAACAGCCAAGCCCTGGGGTAAATATGTGGTGGCATATAATAAAATCACCAAAGACAGATACTTACCAACTGGCCCAGAATTAGCTCAATCGGCACAATTATATGATATTTCTGGAGAAAAAATGAAACTTCTACTCGACTTCCCAACCATAGGCGAACCCCACTATGCCGAATCAATTCCTGCTTCATTGATTGAAAAAAACTCGGTAAAGATTTTCAAATTGGAAGAAAACAACCATCCTTATGTAACAAAAGGCGAAAAAGAAGCGAAATTCGTTCTTAAAGGCAAAGAAGTTCATGTATATATGACTTCAATTCGGTCACATTTTACACCTGATAACATTGAAGGTGTAAAATTGGGAGACGTGGTTTATTTTCACGTTACGAATTTGGAACAAGACTGGGATGTTCCACATGGATTTGCCATTAGAGGTGCCCAGAATTCAGAAATATTAATTATGCCTGGTGAAACCAGTACTTTGAAATGGACACCTAATAAAGTAGGTGTAACACCCATGTATTGCACAGATTTCTGTTCAGCACTTCACCAAGAAATGCAAGGATATGTGAGAGTTTCTCCTGCAAATAGTACAATCCCTTTGACTTGGCACACTGGTAAAAGTGCTGAAAAAGAGGCAAGTAAAAAAGCTGAATAAGTTTCACAAAAATCAAAAAATAATAAATTGGAGTGGTACATCTAAACCACTCCAATTTATTAAAATTCATAATAATTTCTCAAACAAATCACATTTAATGAAACCCTTAAAACGTTCATCACAAATTTGGTTAACAATTGGTTCATTGGCCTTAATTGCCACTTTTTTCCTACCCATTTGGCGAATCGATTTATGGGCACCACAGTATCCGGAAGGCCTTTCTATGAAAATCTGGCTATCTAAACTATCAGGTGATGTTGAAATTATAAATGGATTAAACCATTATATAGGTATGGCGCTAATTAAAGAAGAAATGTTTCCAGAATTTAAAATTCTTAATTATTGTATTGCCTTTATCATAGCAGCTGGCTTACTCACTGCATTGATAAAAAGTAAAAAAGGTTTGATTGCATTCCTTACTCTTTTGATCCTATTTGGAGCCATTGCATTATACGATTTCTGGAAATGGGGTTACGAGTATGGTCACAACTTGAGCGATGATGCCGCTATAAAAGTTCCGGGCATGGCCTATCAGCCACCCTTAATTGGCTACAAAGAGCTACTGAATTTTGGAGCTTATTCTGTTCCCGATGCTGGTGGTTGGATTGTGGTTGCCTTAGGATTAATTACAATTGGTGTAACTTTTTATGAATTTAAATTTAATAAAAATTGAAAAATCTTATACATATTTTTAACCTACTAGTTTTACTTTCCACTTGGTCGTGTGCAACAAAACCTGAGTCAATTCAATATGGAAAAGAGAATTGTAGTTTTTGTAAAATGACAATAATGGACCCAAAATTTGGCTCTGAATTAGTCACAGATAAAGGTAAAATTTTCAAATTTGACGACCTCAGTTGTATGATAAAATACATGAAAATGAACGAGGAAAATAGTGTTGAATATCAACATATTGTGGTAAACCAATTTGACAAACCAAGCGAGTTAATTGAAACTTCAAAAGCCTTTTTCCTAACATCGCCAAAATACCAAAGCCCTATGATGGGCAACACCGCCTCATTTGCTGACCTTAAAGTGGTAGAAAAATTAATGAAAACTGATACTGTGGCTAAAAAACAAACATGGGAAGCGTTATTAAATACTTTAAAATGAAGCGGCTTCTATTTATTTTAATTCTGTTTGCTTCACCTTATATTCTTTTAGGGAAAACTTGGCGTGTGCAAAACGTTTTGGAATTAAGAAAAACAATTTCAATTGCCCAAAACTATGATATAATAGAGGTATTAGCCGGGAAATACAATTTAAAAGACCTTATTATAGATAAACCATTAACAATAAAAGGTATAAATTTCCCAGTTTTTGATGCACAATTTAAAGGTGAAATACTCACAATTAGTGCTAGCAATGTGCATATTACAGGAATATTATTTCAAAATGTGGGCGAAACTAGCATGATCGATTGGGCTGCAGTAAAAGTGTTGGAATCGGAAAATGTAACCATTTTCAACAATCGATTCAGCCACTGTTACTTTGGGGTTTACCTCTCTTCATCCAATAAATGTTTGGTGAAGAACAATAGGATTATTGGTATTCCTAAGGAGGAGCAAACTACTGGAAATGGCGTGCATGCATGGAAATGTGATAGTTTAATTATTGAAAAAAACTATGTTGAAGGGCATCGTGATGGAATATATTTTGAGTTTGTGACCAATTCAAAAATTAATCATAATTATAGCACAAAAAATATTCGGTATGGTTTGCATTTTATGTTTTCGCATAAAAACGTTTATGAATACAACACTTTTGCGAAAAATGGGGCTGGCGTAGCGGTCATGTACACTAAGGGGGTAAAAATGAAGAACAATACTTTTGAAAATAACTGGGGTGGCTCAGCTTTTGGTATTTTACTTAAAGATATTTCGGATAGTGAAATTGAACATAACGTATTCAAAACCAATACGGTAGGTGTTTATATGGAAGGCTGCAGTCGGCTAAAATTTAAGGAAAATGTTTTTAATCAAAATGGAATCGCACTGAGAATTCAAGCCAATTGTGATGAAAACACAATAGAAAACAACAATTTTTTATCGAATACTTTTGATGTAGCCACCAATGGAAATGCCGTTTTTAATTATTTAAAAAACAACTATTGGGATAAATATGAAGGTTACGACTTAAATCATGACGGCAAAGGAGATATCTCATACCGGCCAGTAAGTTTGTTTTCAACCTTAATTGAGCGCATGCCTCAAGCCATGATTTTGCTGAGAAGTTTTACGGCCACATTACTCGATAAAATAGAAAAAATAATACCTAGCCTTACTCCCGAGAATCTGAAGGACGAAAGCCCAAACATGAAACCAAATTTAATTAAACCCATTATTGGCTAAATAATATGATTCAAATAACAAATATTAGTAAGTCGTTTGGTAAGATTCAAGTGCTTAAAAACATAAATCTTTATTTTGAAGAAGGCCAATCAGTAGCAATTATTGGCCCAAATGGTTCAGGAAAAACAACTTTAATTAAAATATTATTAGGAATGGTAATGCCGGATTGTGGTGAAATATATTTTGAAAAAAAATCGATAAAAAATGCTTTTGCCTATCGAAATCAAATAGGATATATGCCTCAAATTGGGAATTATCCCCCAAATCTGAAAATCAGTCAATTGATTGATATGATGGTTGATATACGAAATTCGAAGCAGGATCATACTTTTTTAGATACAGAGCTTATTGCGTTGTTCAATTTGAAAGCCATATATGGCAAGCCTTTAGGAACGCTTTCGGGCGGCACTAAGCAAAAAGTGAGTGCAGCATTGGCCTTTTTATTCAACCCTAAAGTATTGATTCTTGATGAACCAACGGCGGGTTTAGACCCACTTTCCTGTGAAATTTTAAAAGAGAAAATACTTAAAGAAAGAAAGAATGGAAAGTTGATTTTAATTACCTCGCACATCATGGCTGACTTGGAAGAGTTGGCCAGTCATATTCTTTATTTGCAAGAAGGTGAATTGCAGTTTTTTAAAGAATTTGACCTTTTAAAAACTGAAGTTGGAGAGGAAAGGCTCAATAAAATAATTGCCATTTTAATGCAAAATCAAATTCGAGAACTTATATAACCTCAAAATTGTGGCTAAAGTTATTAAATATGTAGTTTACGATATTATAAAAAACAGATTTGTAATCGGTTACACATTACTGTTATTGGCCATGAGCCTTAGCTTTTTCGGCTTTGAATCTGACCCAAATAAAGGTCTACTGAGCATGCTGAACATTATTTTAATAGTAGTTCCTTTGGTAAGCATCATATTCTCAACGATACATTTTTACAATTCTTATGAATTTTTGGAGTTACTTTCGGCACAGCCAATGAGCAGGAAAACGATTTTCTTTAGTCAATATTTTGGCGTTTGTTTTTCACTTACCTTAGCCTTTTTACTAGGTGTGGGCTTACCCACCTATATTTTCGAAGGCTCAATTCGGGGCTTTACACTCATTTTTAGTGGATTATTTTTAACGCTAATATTTGTGTCAATTGCTTTTTTTGCCTCTGTTTTCACTCGTGACAAAGCCAAAGGAATTGGCATTGCCTTAGCATTATGGTTTTACTTTTGTCTTTTGTTTGACGGTATGGTTTTATCTATATTATTATGCATGAGCGACTACCCGATGGAAAAAGCTTCATTGGTTTTTACAGCCTTCAACCCAATCGATTTGGCAAGAATATTAGTGTTGATGAAACTCGATGTATCTGCATTGATGGGCATAACTGGGGCTGTATTTCAAAATTTTTTTAGCTCAAATATTGGCATTTCAATAGCCATTTTCCTTTTATTATTATGGATATTTTTACCAGTAAAAATAGCTTTCAATTTATTCAACAAAAAAGATTTATAACAATTTAAATTTAACAAACATGAAAAACGCAATTATAACTTTCGCTTTAATTTCCATTTTGGCAGCATGTCAAAGTAAAACCAATAGAACGGCTGAAACAACCGCCTCAGATGCTCCGGCTATGGGAGGTCAATCGGCAGTGGCAGATGATGTTTCACAAAAGGACATCGTAAAAGTTGCCGTTAGTTCACCCGACCATACTACCTTGGTAACGGCTGTTACAGCTGCCGATTTGGTAAATACGCTATCCAATGCAGGGCCATTTACAGTATTTGCTCCCACTAACGCAGCTTTTGACAAATTACCCAAAGGCACCGTGGAAGAACTACTTAAGACAGAAAACAAAGAAAAACTGGCCACAATACTTCAACATCATGTAATGACTTCGGCGTTAGCAGTAGATTTTTTTCAAGATGGCCAAACTATGGGAATGGTTGACGGCTCAAATGTAACTTTTACCGTGCAAGGAAAAGATGTGCTTATTGATGGCCATAAAATTCTTGGATCAATTAGAGCATCAAATGGGTGGGTCCATGTAATTGATACAGTAATTTTACCTAATTAAAATAGAAATTCAAAAAATCATTTTTTTTTGTTTAATAGTTCGATAAGAATACTGCCAGCGATTTAGTTTTCTGGCAGTGTTTTTTTTAAAGGATATTACTTTACTTCAAAACCTTTGCCAACCCAGTCCACTCTTTTACTTTTATAGTTTTTATGTATTTGGGCTCTGTACCAAGGCTAACTTGCTTAAATACAGCACAATCGCCCCATTCTAAAGTAGCTAAAGGAGCTGGCGTAGGTGTTTTGTTAAAGCCAGCATGGCCGACAATAATATAATTTTTGGTAGTTATTGGTCTAGTTGCAAAGTATTTCATGCTATTCTCATATCGATTGCCTTCATCATATAAATAAAAAGTGATGTCTTTTATTGTTTTATTGGGCACCCCTAAATTGAAATATTCTGTGGTTTGTTTGCACCTGCAAAACTCACTCGTAACGGTCGTATCCACCGGAATTTTCAAAAATTTAATAACCTTTCCAGTACTATCACTTTGATTTTTGCCAATTGGTAAGGTGATTTGACGTGCTATAGTCGATTCACAACTTTTCCACCATTCAGGTATTTTTGAGGCAGTTTGGTCGCTGCCCTGTGAAGCGGCGGCATGTCTAAAACTAAAAATATAACCTCCTTTTTTGAAGTCATTAAATAGTTCGGCATCTTTCAAAACTATTATACTCCTTTTTAAAGTATCTAATTTGTCTTTAGAATTTATGGCAGTTAAGGAAAAAACACCTTCAGTAATTCCTGAAATAAACTTACCCGTGCTATCAATTGTGCCACCTTTTGGGTCATTTATTGACCATTTGGCAATAGGCTTTGCAAGATATTGGTTGCTAGAGCCAGGTGCTACTATTAGGCTATCGACTAATCCTGTTATTTCTAATTTTGGGATAATTTCGGGCATTTTCTCATAAATACAGGCTTGTATTATGAGTATTAAAAGTAGGAAGTTTATAATTTTTTTTGAGGTCATTGTAATTCAATATTTATCTGAAATTACTCATTTAACTTCTTCATAATCAACATATTCACCTCCTTTTAGGTTTTCAGACTTTCCTTTATTTTTATCGAAATTAATATTTATATCTCCTTCCTTTTGCTTTGGTTTTGCTTTAAAAGTAAAATCTTTTTGAACTTTATCAAATTGGCTGGAAATAAACAATTTAAGACCCCACCTAAGTACTCTTGGGAAAAAGTACATAAAAGCAATGGATATGATTATAAATTTTAACATTATTATCTTTTTATATTTTACATAAATTTAACAAAATATTGAATTGAATTTTGAAAAATAAGGATAAAAGGTTTGATTAAGTCGTCGAATTGTAATTTAAAATAAGCTAAAAAACCGAAATCAAACTATCGGCTTAAATACAAATTCCTTTCTCCATATACTTTTCTAAAGAAATCGTCTTTAAGGGAATCAATAAAATAAATGGCTTCACCTGTAGATTTCATTTCAGGGCCCAACTCCATGTTCACATTTGGGAATTTGGTGAAAGAAAATACCGGAATTTTTATGGCCCAACCTTTTTTCACTGGTTTGAAATCAAAATCCTTTACTTTTTTATCCCCCAACATTACTTTAGTGGCATAATTTACATAAGGCTCTTGGTAAGCCTTGCAAATAAAAGGAACTGTTCGGGATGCACGTGGATTGGCCTCAATTATATACACAATCTCATCTTTCACTGCAAATTGAATATTAATCAATCCTTTAGTTTGAAGTGCGACAGCGATTTTTTTGGTATGTTCTTCAATTTGTTTGATTACATTTTCAGATAAATCGAATGGCGGCAATACAGAATGGGAGTCGCCAGAGTGTATACCCGCAGGCTCAATATGCTCCATTATACCGATTATGTAAACATCTTCACCATCACAAATGGCATCGGCTTCAGCTTCAATTGCATTTTCCAAAAAGTGATCCAAGAGTATTTTATTGCCTGGGATACTCCTTAATATATCAACCACATGTTCTTCTAGCTCTTTTTCGTTGATTACGATTTTCATAGATTGCCCACCCAATACATAACTTGGTCGCACTAAAAGTGGGAAGCCAAGTGTACGAGAAACCTCAACTGCATGATCGGCCGTTTCCACCACGCCAAATTTTGGATAAGGGATATCATTATCTTTCAATAGTGTTGAAAAAGCGCCACGGTCCTCTGCCAAATCCAAGGCCTCAAAGCTCGTTCCCAATATTTTTATTCCATTTTTCGATAGTTTTTCGGCCAATTTTAGTGCAGTTTGCCCCCCCAATTGTACAATTACTCCCTCTGGTTTTTCGTGTTGAATGATGTCGTAAACATGCTCCCAGAAAACTGGCTCAAAGTATAATTTATCAGCAATGTCAAAGTCAGTTGATACAGTTTCAGGGTTTGAGTTGATCATAATAGTCTCATAACCAGCCTCTTTGGCTGCCAAAACACCATGAACACATGAATAATCAAACTCTATACCTTGGCCTATTCTGTTTGGTCCTGAGCCCAATACTACAACTTTTTTCTTTTTGGTAACGATGGATTCGTTGGCCAAAAGGCTTTCATCATCCTTACCATAGCTGGCAGTTTTCGAGAAAGTTGAATAAAAATAAGGTGTTTTTGCTTCAAATTCTGCCGCACAGGTATCAACACATTTGTACACTCGGTTGATGCCCATCAGCGTTCTTTTCTCATAAACCTCTGATTCTAAGCATCTTAAAGAGTGAGCGATTTGTCTGTCAGCAAAACCTTTATGTTTGGCTTCTTCCAAAAGTTCTCTTGGAATATTGGCTAAAGTATAGGTTTCAATTTCGTTTTCAACTCGCACCATGTCTTCAATTTGCCACAAAAACCACTTATCGATTTTGGTAGTATTTTGTATGGTTTTGAAAGAAATACCGAGTTTGAAAGCATCATAAATATGAAAAAGGCGATTCCATGAAGGGTTGGCCAATGAATGCATGATAGCATCTTGGTCACGCAAACCTTTTCCATCAGCTCCCATACCGTTTCTTTTTATTTCCAGCGATTGACATGCTTTTTGCAACGCTTCTTGGAAATTTCGACCGATACCCATTGCCTCACCTACCGACTTCATTTGAAGGCCAAGTGTTTTATCTGCACCTTGAAATTTATCAAAATTCCAGCGGGGTACTTTTACAATTACATAATCAATAGCTGGCTCAAAAAAGGCTGATGTTGAGCCAGTTATAGCATTTTGTAATTCGTCTAAATTATAACCAATAGCCATTTTAGCGGCTATTTTGGCAATTGGATATCCCGTAGCTTTTGATGCCAATGCTGACGAACGAGAAACTCGAGGGTTTACTTCAATAGCTATTATTTCATCTGTTTCAGGATTCAACGAAAATTGCACATTACATCCACCAGCAAACTGGCCAATTGCATTCATCATTTTAATGGCTGTGTCCCTCATTTTTTGATAAATGGTATCGGGCAAAGTCATCGCTGGGGCTACGGTAATGGAGTCGCCCGTATGAATGCCCATTGGATCGAAGTTTTCAATAGTACAAATAATCACCACATTACCTATATTGTCACGAAGGAGTTCTAATTCATATTCCTTCCAACCCGATATGCTTTGCTCAACTAATACTTCGTGAGTTGGGGAGGCGTGAAGACCTTTGTTCAATGCGGCGTCAAAATCTTTGGCTTCATTTACAAAACCGCCACCCGTTCCTCCAAGCGTAAAACTTGGGCGAATTACCAATGGGAAACCGGTTTCTTGGGCAATTTCCTTCCCTTCCAAAAAGGAGCGAGCCGTGCGACCCTTACAAACCCCAACCCCAATTTCAATCATTTTAAGGCGGAATTTCTCACGGTCTTCGGTAGTTTCAATCGCTTTGATATCTACGCCAATCATTTTGACATCGTATTTTTCCCAAACACCCGAGGCATCACAATCAATGGCCAAATTAAGTGCTGTTTGGCCTCCCATAGTGGGCAAAACGGCGTCGATTGGGTTGCCATCAGCTTGATGTTTTTCCAATATTTCTATTATCGACTTCTTATCTAATGGCTTTAAATAAATAAAATCGGCATTTAAAGGGTCAGTCATAATGGTGGCTGGGTTCGAATTAATCAAACATACAATGATACCCTCCTCACGCAATGAACGAGCAGCTTGTGAGCCAGCATAGTCAAACTCGCATGCTTGACCGATAATAATTGGACCTGAACCTATAATAAGTACTGATTTGATGGAATGATTTCTTGGCACGGTATTTTTGGAAATGATGTAATAAACGGATTTGCCATTTTGAAAAACCTTTGAAAAGGTTCAAAATTGTGCAAAGTTAGTAGCTAGAGGTGAAATTAGAAAATGTATTTTTTAGATAATTTGGAATTATTTGAAAAATGGAATTTTTTATTGGTTAGGTGAAAGTTAATTGATAATAAAAGATTAACCCAAAAACTGATTCTAATCATAGAAATGATATTTATTTATGCAACAATAAATGATTTGGTTTAAATTTTAACCTTTACTTTATCTTAAACACAGCCCTCATTTTATAACTGATTTTTATTTTTTGGTATTCTAGTTCACTATCAGGAGCTGGTGCTGCTTCGGCCATAGCGCCTCTTTGCATTTGTACATTGGCTTGGGCATACACTGGGTAACTTGAGTAGTCGTCAACCTCATTTATTTCAATTGGGTCACCTAATTTTTCACCTATTCCTTCTAATAAATATACGGCTTTTTCTTTAGCCATTTGTAATGCTTTCACCTTAATTTCCTTGCGATATTGTGCAATTTTTGAGTGCTCAGCTTTTTGAATATTGGTATACTGAATGCCTTTTTCATCAATTTTCGAAAGAATGTTATCAACCTTTTTTAAGTCATAAAGGGTTAATTCATATTGCTTGCTTTGGGTAAAATTAGCCGGCTTTTTGCGTTGACTGGTATAATCTCGATAGCCAGAAATACCGCCAATCACCAAACTTTCTTTAGCCAAACCAGCTTCAGCAACCGCCTTAATAAGCTGTTTTTCAAGTATATCAATAGTTAGCTTGTCTTTGAAGTTTTTCTCATCTTTGAAGTATTCTTTCAACGAAATAGAGAAAGTAATGATATCAGGCACTACCTCCATTTCGGCAGTACCAGCTACTTCAATGCGACGGACTAAGTCTTTTTCCGTAAGATTAGGTGATACTTGAGCTAAAGATTGACCACAATAAATTAATAATGTTGAAATTAATAAAAAAGAATTTTTCATATTGAAATTATATTTGAAGATGAATTTATAAACGTCAAATTTTGCCGATTATTTAAAATAAAAAAATTAATTATTGATTAAAATCACCTTTGAATCATCTCCGCAATTTTCTAAAAGCTCAAGGTTTGTTTTTTGCAAAATCGGATGAATAAAAACGGGTGCAATTTCAATTAAAGGCACTAGTGTAAATCGCCTTTCTTGTAAAAAAGGATGTGGAATTATTAAAGCTTTATTATCAATAATTTTATTCCCAAAATACAAAATATCAATGTCAATTAGCCTTGCTCCCCATTTCTCTTCTCTTTTTCTACCCATATTTTCTTCAATTTTTAAAATAATTTGAAGAATTTTATTGGGCTTTAAATCTGTTGAAATTTGCAAAACTTGGTTCAAAAAATTGGGTTGTTCTGTAATTCCCCAGGCAGCTGTTTCATAAATCCCTGAAAGTTTTGTAATTTCCCCTATTGAATTTTCAATTTCTTTTCTCGCAATTTCTAGATTTTGAAATCGAACTCCGATGTTAGTTCCTAAAATTATAAATAGCTCTTTTTCAATCATTTATATTCAATTAAATCCCATAAATTACCATACAAATCTACGAAAACAGCTACAGTACCATAAGTTTCTTCCGAAGGCTTTCTAACAAAATTGAGCCCATTTTTTATATATAAGTTGTAATCTCGCCAAAAATCATCGGTTTGTAAAAAAAGAAATACACGGCCACCCGTTTGATTACCAATTCTAGATTCTTGTTCTTCACCAACTGCTTTTGCCAACAATACCTGGCAACTATTTTCGCCCTTTGGCGATACTATCACCCAACGTTTTGTTTCGGATTGCATAGTATCTTCAATTAAAATAAAGCCTAATTTATTGATATAGAAATCAATAGCTTCGTCATAATCTTTTACTATTATTGCAATATGTACTAATTTTTGCATTTTCAAATATTCTTTTTTTCAAATCATGAAATTCTCGCCCAATTGGTTTGGTCGACTCTAATTTTTGAAAGTTGTATTTTAATTACCTGATAGTCTGGCAATTGCAAGAAAGGATCAATTTCTAATATCTCTTCAGCGCATTTTCTGGCCTCTTTCAAAATCTCATTGTCTTTGGCTAAGTCGGCAATTAATAAATCTAATAAACCTGATTGTTGGGTGCCTGCCAAGTCACCTGGGCCACGGAGTTGCAAGTCAACATCGGCAATTTCAAAGCCATCGGTGGTGCGCACCAAAGTGTCAATTCTTAATCGGGTTTCTTTACTTAGCTTCACATCGGTCATTAATACACAATAACTTTGGTCGGCACCACGGCCAACACGCCCTCGAAGTTGATGCAACTGGCTCAGACCAAACCTTTCCGCCGACTCCACCACCATGACTGACGCATTTGGTACATCAACCCCCACTTCAATTACGGTGGTGGCCACCATTATTTGAGTTTCCTTTTTAATAAACCGCTGCATTTCAAAATCCTTGTCTTTGGCTTTCATTTTGCCATGTACAATACTTATTTGGGTATCCGGAAAGGCTCTTACAACTGATTCATAGCCATCCATAAGGTCTTTAAAATCAAGCTTTTCTGATTCTTCAATCAGTGGATACACAATATAAATCTGCCTGCCTTTGGCCATTTCTTCTCGTAAAAAACCAAATACAGTAAGTCTGGCTGAGTCGTAACGATGGACGGTTTTTATCGGTTTGCGACCTTTTGGAAGTTCGTCAATAATTGAAATATCCAAATCGCCATATAAGGCCATTGCCAATGTACGAGGAATTGGCGTGGCCGTCATCACCAAAATATGTGGGTGAACAACCTCATTTTTGGCCCAAAGTTTAGCACGCTGGGCCACACCAAAGCGATGCTGCTCGTCAATTACGACTAAACCTAAGTTTTGAAATTGTACAATATTTTCCAATAAAGCGTGGGTGCCAACTATAATTTTTAGGCTGCCATCCAATAAGCTTTCATGAATTTCAGCTCTTTCTTTCTTTTTTGAAGAGCCTGTAAGTTTGGCAATTTTCAAGCCCAATAAATCAGCGAATTTCTGTAAACCTTTAAAATGTTGGTCGGCCAATATCTCAGTTGGTGCCATTAGGCAGGTTTGAGCACCATTATCAATCGCCAATAGCATAGATATAAAGGCTACAATAGTTTTCCCGGAACCCACGTCGCCTTGCAGCAAACGGTTCATTTGCTTGCCCGTGCGCATATCTTCAAAAATCTCCCGAATCACTTTTTTTTGTGCGCCAGTTAATTCAAAAGGGAGATGATTTTCATAAAAAACCTTTAACAAAGCCGCAGATTTGAATATTTGGCCTGCATAATCGTGCTTTCTGGTTGCTTTGGTTTTTAAAAGGCGAAATTGATTATAAAATAACTCTTCAAATTTGAGTCTTCTTCGGGCTTGATGCAACCATTGGGCATTATGAGGAAGGTGAATATTGTATAGGGCATCAGCTTTATTGATAAGCTTATATTTTTGAATTAATTGATCTGGCAGTGTTTCATTGATCTGATTATGAGCAATTTCCAATAAGTTTCGTTGCCAGCGAGCAATAGTTTTGCTATCAATATATTTTTTTCTGAGCTTTTCTGTAAGTGAATAAATTGGCTGAAACCCGCCAGAAACAGAATTTTCAGCATTCAACAAATCCATTTCTGGATGCATGATTGAATACTTTCCTTGAAAAACAGTTGGCTTACCATAAACAACATATTCTGCTTCACGTTTCAGATTTTTTTCCCAGTATGCCACACTCTGAAACCAAGTGAGCTCCATTGTGCCTGTACTATCTGAAAAATACCCAATTAACCTAGTTTTGGGGCCATCTCCAACTTTTTCCCAATATCGAAGCCGGCCTTTTATTTGTACGGCTTCAAGCGAATCAGAAAGTTGTGAAATAGTTAAGAAAGAGGTGCGGTCTTCATACCGAAAAGGGAAATATTGGAGCAGCTCAGCATAAGTGAAAATGTTCAATTCGGTTTTGAGCAAATCGCCTCGTTGCGGGCCAACGCCTTTAAGAAATTCTATTTTCGAATCAAAAAACGAGGCCATTTACAAATCCAATTAGAAATATAATTTTTCCGAAATTACCAAATTTAATCCAAATGTTCATTCTGGGTTTATTTCAAATTAATAATTACGAAAAATAGGAGCTAGGTAATTATGCTTTTAACAGGTTTGTGCACAATGGCCCTAACTACCTTATTTGGATTTTAGTTTAACCCTTTTCGTAATCAATTTTCAATTATAATAGTGTCAATAATTGTTTAATATGTATTTTTGATTGAAAAATAATTCTTACAATATTCATAGTTCTATTTAAACTCTTACGAAATAATTAGGTTAAATATCTGAATACTAATTATTTACAATACTTAATTAAAAATGAAGAGTATTTGCAGTTTTATTTTGCTTTTAAGTTTAAACAATTCGCTAAAAGTTTATTGTCAAGTTATAATAAAAGACAATGCTTCCTCCAATAAGGTTGTGTCCAATAAAATTATGGAGGAAATTTATGAAGAAGTTAAAACGCCATTTAAGTACGGTGTTGTTTTTAAGCACCCTGATTCAACTAAATTGATTGACAGCCCTACTATATTTCGTAAAAATAATATTTGGCACATGACCTATATTGTTTATGATGGGCAGGGTTATGAAACATGGCTTGCCGAAAGTAATGACTTACTTGAATGGAAAGCCAAAGGAAAGCTACTTTCATTTAGCTTTAATACTTGGGATGCCAATCAAAAAGCTGGTTATATGTCTTTAGTTGACGTCAAATGGGCTGGCAATTATACAGTGGAAAAATTTCAAAATAAATATTGGATGTCCTATTTAGGAGGTACCTCAAAAGGATATGAAGCTGGCGTTTTAGGCATTGGTATGGCCAATTCTAAGGTTTTAACAGCAATTAAAGAGTGGGATAAAATTATGAAACCTGTACTGTTACCCTCGGATAAAGACGCTCGATGGTTTGAAAGTAAAACAATATATAAAAGCACAATTATCCACGATAAAAATAAGAACACGGGTTATAGTTTTGTTATGTATTATAATGCGAAAGGCGATACAGCCAATTATGAAAGTATTAGAATGGCTGTTTCTAATGACATGGTCACTTGGAAAAGATTTGGTTATGAGCCAGTTATCACAAAATATAAAGGAATTTGTGGCGATGCCCAAATTGCAAAATTTAATAATATTTATATCATGTTTTACTTTGGTGCCTTTTGGAAGCCAGGTGCGTTTGAGAGATTTGCATGTTCCTATGATTTAATAAATTGGACTGCTTGGCAAGGTGAAGATTTAGTAGCTCCTTCAACCGATTATGATAAACAGTATGCCCACAAACCTTGGGTAATAAAGTGGAGAGGTGTAGTTTATCATTTTTATAATGCAGTTGGTAAACAAGGAAGGGTGATAGCATTGGCTACATCAAAAGATTTAAAAAAATAATCAATTAAATATGTTAAAAAGCCTCTTACTATTTTTTGTTATTTCATTTTCAGCAATTGGTCAAGCAATCAAAAGACCTAATATAATTATTATTTTGGTTGATGATATGGGCTGGAGTGATATTGGTTGCTATGGCGGTGAAATACCAACCCCAAACATAGATAAATTGGCCAAAAAAGGCTTAAGATTCAAACAATTTTATAATACTGGCCGCTGCTGCCCTACTCGGGCCAGCTTACTTACTGGGCTTTATTCCCATAAAGCAGGTATTGGACATATGGCTGAAGACCCTGAAAACCCTGGCAAAAATCAATGGGGAACTCCTGGATATCAAGGGTTTTTAAATAGAAATAGTGTTACCATTGCTGAGGTTCTTAAAACCTACGGCTACAATACCTATATGGCAGGAAAGTGGCATGTAGGCATGGATCAAAAAGAAAAGTGGCCTTTGCAACGAGGTTTTGATAGGTTTTACGGTCATTTGGCAGGGGCCACTAGCTATTTCAAACCTCAGGGTGGTAGAGGTTTATGGTCAGACAATGAAAAGCTACCTATTCCTACTCAACCAAATTATTACACTACTGATGCTTTTACCGATTTTGGAATAAAATTTCTAAAAGAAAACAAAAACGAAAAGCCATTTTTTTTATATCTGGCTTATAATGCGCCACACTGGCCGCTTCATGCTAAAAAGGAAGACATCCAAAAATTTAAAGATTTTTATAAAAATGGCTGGGATGAGGTAAGAAAACAAAGGCTTGCTAAACAAAAAAAAATTGGGTTAATAGATGCGAATTTCAGTTTATCTGTAAGAGATAGTCGAGTACGAGCTTGGGAGAAATTAAGTAAAACTGAACAAGACACTGTAGCCTACCGAATGGCAGTATATGCCGCACAAGTGCATGCAGTTGATTATAATGTTGGAAAATTACTGAATCACTTGGAAAATACTAATACCCTACAAAACACACTAATTTTATTTTTGGCCGATAATGGTGCATGCGCTGAAAACTACCATGAATTAGGCACACAGGAATTTAAAATGATAAATAATCCAGATTACGCCGGACCCGTTTCATACGGCATAGGATGGGCCAATGCTTCTAATACGCCATTTTTTGAATATAAAGTAAAACCTTATGAAGGCGGAATAGCCACACCAATGATTGTACATTTCCCTAATAATATAAAAAATAAAGGAAAGTTTACCAATGAAGTTGGACACTTAATTGATATTATGCCAACTGTAATTGAAGCAGCTGGAGCTAGTTACCCAAAAAAATTTCATGACAATAAAGAAATATATCCGATGGCAGGGAAAAGCCTGTTAGGTGTAATTTCAAGAAATACCAAATTGGATCGGGAGTATCTTTTTTGGGAACATCAAGAATTTTGCGCAGTGCGAAAAGGAGATTTTAAAGCTGTTAAAAAAATAGATGAAAGTCAATGGCAACTATATAACCTAAAAAGTGACCGAGCCGAACAATTTAATATTGCTGATAAAAATATAGAATTGGTAAATGAAATGAATATAAAATGGCAAGACTGGGCAATGGAAAATAATGTTTTGAATAAAAAATTAAAATGAAATTGCTAAAACCAATAAATTTCAAAGTTATAATCAGCTTTTAATTAAAAAAACCTGTTGCTCTTATTACAAGGGGGCTGTTATTGAAAGAACCTGAAAATGAGGTAGTATAATTGTAATTAAGATCGTAAAGCACCTGTAAGCCATATCCACCTGCATTTCCCATACCTAAACCAACCAAAAGGCCTGGTCTAAATTTGTCATTAATTTGTAAGCCTTGAAATTGTACAGCCTCGATTTGGGCATATAATGGAAAATTAATTTTTTGTGTAAAAGGGATGTCCTGTCTAATATAAGCACTATAGCCAATTAAATCGCTTTTAACTTTTGGTAGGTTTAAAGCCGTTTTTATCCTCCAAAATATAATACTTCCTCCAACGCCAACAATAGTGCTTGGGGTAAGTTTGTAACCAAGCATTGGTGAAAGACCAATTACAGTTTGAAAATTTGAAAAAGAAAAAGGACCAAAACCTCCACCATACTTTAGCCGCTGCCTAAATGTTTGCTCATTAAGAGGAATATCTTGAATGTTTGGTTGCTCTGTATAGCCTTCTTGTGTAATTACAACGGGCTGTGGGTCTTGCACATTGGTGCTATCTTGTGCATATATATTGACTGTAAATATTGATGAAACGATAGCAATTAGTGCTATTTTATTTATTCCCATTGGTTAAATTTTATATATATTCAGGAAAACGAAATTTTGTATGAAATGTTATTTAACATCAAAAGTACCAAATTAAATTTTGATTAAAAAAAGTCAACTCATTTCTAATTTTTTATAATTCAATTTGAAATAAAACTTAAATTCAAATATAGCTTTTGGCATAACAATTGAGTAATTTTGCAAAATGTACGAAAAATTGTCGTTTACCCCTGCCAACATTACGGAACTTGACCCCAAAAAGTTTATTCTCATTAAAGGTGCCAGGGTAAATAATTTAAAAAATCTAGATGTGGCTATCCCACGCAATAAGCTGGTAGTAATCACTGGCTTATCGGGTTCTGGTAAGTCGTCATTGGCATTTGATACTTTATTTGCTGAAGGCCAAAGGATGTATGTTGAGAGTTTAAGTAGCTATGCGAGGCAGTTTTTGGGCAGGATGGAAAAGCCTGAAGTCGATTGGATTAGAGGAATATCGCCTGCTATTGCTATTGAGCAAAAAGTGGCCACAAAAAACCCGAGGTCAACTGTGGGTACAACGACCGAAATATATGATTATTTAAAGTTGCTTTTTGCTCGTACAGGCGATACAATTTCTCCTATTTCTGGGAAAAAAGTAAAAAAAGATACAGTAACTGATGTAGTAAATTATATTTTGGCACATGATGAGGGCGCAAAAGCAATCATCAGCTCCCCAGTGCATTTAAAAGACGGCCGAAAGCTAGAAGCTGAACTGCAAATACTTGTACAAAAGGGCTTTACGAGAATAGTTTTTGATGGTGAAATACTATTTTTAGAAGAGATTTTAGATAAAAAAACGCAATATGCGGAGCTATTAAAAACAAAAAACCCTGAAAAGCATATTCAAATACTTATCGATAGGGTAGTTGTAAAAAAGGATGATGAAGAAACTCAATTTAGAATTTCAGATTCGGTACAAACAACATTTTTCGAAGGTGAGGGTATATGTTTTGTGGAAATAATTGGACAAGAAAAAAAGACTTTTTCCGATAAATTTGAATTGGATGGTATCGTTTTTGAAATACCAACTTTGAACCTTTTTAGCTTTAACAATCCATATGGTGCCTGCCGCCGATGTGAAGGCTTTGGTCGAGTATTGGGCATTGATCCTGATTTAGTAATTCCAGATAAAAATCTATCGCTTTTTGAAGGGGCAATTGCACCTTGGCGATCCGAAAAAATGGGTGAATGGCTGGTTCCACTCACAAAAAATGGGATCAAATTCAATTTCCCCATTCATAGACCTTACAAAGATTTAACACAAGTTCAAAAAGATTTGCTATGGACAGGTAATCAATATTTTCAAGGTTTGGATGCCTTTTTTGCTTATTTAGAAGCAGAAACTTACAAAATTCAATACCGTGTAATGCTTTCCCGCTATCGAGGGCGCACAACCTGCCCCGAATGCCGTGGTTCAAGACTAAGAAAAGACGCTAGTTATGTGAAAATCGACGGGAAATCTATAACAGACATTGTACTTCTTCCAATTTCGGAAGTTTCCATTTTTTTTAAAAAAATAAAGCTAAACCCTACTCAAAAAGAGGTTTCCAAAAGGATTTTGATTGAAATTGACAATCGTCTCAAATTCATGGAAGAGGTTGGTTTGGGATATTTAACACTCAACAGACTTACCAATTCCCTTTCAGGCGGGGAATACCAACGAATAAAATTGGCCACGTCGCTCGGTTCAGCTTTGGTGGGTTCCATGTATATTTTGGACGAACCTTCAATAGGCTTGCATCCTCGTGATACTCAGCGACTTATTGGCGTTTTAAAAACCCTTCGTGATATTGGCAATACTGTAATTGTGGTGGAACATGAGGAGGAAGTTATGCAAGCTGCCGATGAAATTATTGACATTGGGCCTGAGGCGGGCACACATGGAGGAAGCTTGGTTTTTCAAGGAAATAATGCGGATATTTTGAAGCTAAATGATAGTTTGAGCCATAGCCACACAATCAATTTCTTAAAAAACTTAGACCAAATAGAAATACCCAAATTCAGGAGAAAATCAACGGCTCATATTGAAATAAAAGGAGGCAGAGAAAACAATCTTAAGGATATTTCCGTAAAATTTCCGTTGGGAATTTTGACAATTGTTTCTGGAGTATCTGGCTCTGGAAAAAGTACTTTGGTTAGGAAAATACTCTTTCCTGCGCTAGGCAGGCTTTTGGGTACTTATTCTGATGAGGCTGGGAAGTTTGGCGAACTCGATGGCAGTACAAATAAAATTGCAGCTGTAGAAATGATTGACCAAAACCCAATTGGAAAGTCAAGTCGCTCAAATCCTGTAACTTATATAAAAGCTTATGACCATATTAGGTTAATGTTTTCAGAGTTACCAATTGCAAAAAATAGAGGTTATAAGCCAGCTCATTTCTCTTTCAATGTGGAAGGAGGTCGCTGTGAAACTTGCCAAGGAGAAGGGGAAATAACCATAGAAATGCAGTTCATGGCGGACGTAAGGTTGCTCTGCGAAAGTTGTGGGGGGAAAAGATTCAAGCAAGAAATTTTGGACGTTAAATACGTTTCTAATTTTTCCAAAGAAATATCAGCTACAAATGCTGAAACATTTTCAGTAGATATTGCTGATGTATTGAATATGACCATTGACGATGCCATAGATTTTTTCAGAAAACCCGAACCTAAATTGGCAGATAAACTATTGCCCTTACAAGAAGTTGGCTTGGGATATATTCGACTCGGGCAGAGCTCAAATACGCTCTCAGGCGGAGAAGCGCAACGAGTTAAATTAGCGAGTTTTTTAGGAAAAGGAAATTCTAACAAAGGAAAAACCCTCTTTATTTTTGATGAACCAACCACAGGCTTGCATTTTCACGACATAAAAAAACTACTCAAAGCCATCAATGCATTAGTTGAGCAAGGAGACTCAGTGATAATAATTGAGCATAACATGGAAATTATAAAATGTGCCGATTGGATAATTGACCTTGGCCCAGAAGGCGGTGATACAGGTGGTTTTGTGGAGTTTGAAGGTACGCCTGAGCAAATGGTTACTTCAATGAAAAATACGAACCATACCTCAAGATTTTTGAAAGAAAAATTAAAAGTTTAATTCAACATTTCATCAATTTATTCCCATTTTTTTTCTTTTTAGTAAATTATACCGTAAAAATACTGTGGAATTTCGGGTATTTTTACCCTTTCAGTTTTATATTTTGAATGCTAGTTTTGTATTAGTATTTAATCTGAACCATTAAGAATTATGAACCCTAAATATTATATGAACCTCAAATATTATAATTAATTTCGAACCCTCAAAAAACATGGAAAATTATTGTAAATGATAGACCTCAAGCAATTGGGGTATATTTTTTTAAATAATAGGAGTATTATCAACCTATTTTAACTTTCAGTACTATTACCTTTCAAATCAAGTATTTTTACTCTTTCCAGTAATAGCTTTTCGTAGTAAATTTGAATAAGATTTCAATTGAACCACAATTAGAATTGAACCACGAAAAACAAGAATATAGACCCATCACAAATTTGAAACGATGAACCACATATCAAACCTCTGCGAATGAAAAAAAAGAAAATTATGACCTCAAGAAATTGAGGTCATTTTTTTTGAAAACTGATAAATGCATTAAAAAAAATACAGTAAAATTCCCCTTATAAAACAGGTAATTCTACTCTTTTGGTAGACTTATAAACCTAGTAACTTTGAATAAGATTTCAACTGAACCAAATTAGAAGTTGAGCCACAATTAATAACATGAACCCAAACAATAATAACTGAACCAAACATTTAAAAAAGTAAAACTCTGAACCATCATTAAAATTAATTTAGGAAAAGAATAAAAATATTTGATTTATAATTGGACATGCTCCTTAATAAATCAAATATTTTTTTTACGTTCCATCCAAAATGCAGCTCCAATCAATAAAACCATTAATATTGAGGCAATTAGGTCTATTTTATTGCCATTTTTTGTTGTTTCTGGGTCAAATACAAATTCAATTTTATGGCTTCCTACAGGTATTTTTAGCCCTCTTAGTACATAATCAGCTCGTAAATGATTGGCTGGTTTGCCATCAATTGTAGCTTTCCAATCGATATTACCTCGGTAAAATATTTCTGAAAATATCGCCAATTGTGGGGTTTTTGTATTGGATTGATAGGTTAAATAATTTGGAGCGTAACTTGTTAATTTTATTGAATTTGTGCTATCATAAACAATATTTAAATCTTTAACTTGGCTTTCAAATCGCTTATCGATAAAAGCGGTTTCTGCGGCATCAAACTTATCTAAAGCTTTTATTTCCTCGTTGGCATTGGCCACAATTTTTATATTCTTAACAAACCAAGCATTGCCTTTGGCCTGTGTATTTAATTGTGCTTGAGGGTTGCCAGCGCTGTCAGCAAATATAAAATACTTTACATTCAACATATTGGCTATTTCTGGGTTATTTTTTGCAATTTGAAATTCGAATAACTCCTGAGTGCGCTTTAATTTGGCACCATGGTAGCCTCCCATTGACTTATGAAAATAGGAAGGCTTAGCTTCTGACCAAAAATTACCCGAAAAGTCGGCCACTCTATAATGTAGGTCTTTATCTTGTAAAATCATTTCGTCAGTTGGGCTG
>JANMZR010000226.1:0-6123 GCA_031383555.1 Cytophagaceae bacterium
CATTTGTGGGGCAGGTGGAGGCACAAATTATGATAAAACCTTACCTAAAAGGTATGACAAACTCAGAGCTAATCGCCTCAATGTCAGGTAGTTTTGCTTGTATTGCGGGAGGTGTAATGGCAACCTATATTCAGTTTGGTGTTTCTGCAGAGTATCTTATTGCGGCAAGTATAATGGCTGCGCCAGGCGCTATGGCCATTGCCAAAATCGTGTACCCAGAAACCGAGGTATCAGAAACAAAAGGTACTGTAACTTTGAAAGTTGCCAAGGAGCACACCAATTTGATTGATGCTATTTCGGCAGGCTGTAGCGATGGCCTAAAAGTGGGTTTAAACGTATTGGCCATGTTGGTGGGGTTTTTGGCTTTAATCGCTTTCTTGAATTTTGGCTTGGGGAAAATTGGAGGGCTAGTAGGCTGGCCAACTTTAAGTTTTGATAGTATTTTAGGTTACCTTTTTGCTGGCTTTGCATGGTGTATGGGCGTACCTACTGGTGAAATAGTACAAGCAGGCTCATTAATGGGTACAAAATTGGCTGCTAATGAGTTTGTGGCCTATTTGAAGCTTTCACCAATGATTAAAGAGCAAGTGTTATCTCCAAAAACAATAGCCATTGTAAGTTTTGCCTTATGTGGCTTTGCTAATTTTGGCTCTTTAGGCATTCAAGTTGGGGGTATTTCTGCCTTAGAACCTAGCCGCCGAAACGACCTTACCAAGCTGGCCTTCAGAGCTTTAATATGTGGTACTTTGGCTAGTTATATGAGTGCAACGTTGGCGGGTTTGTTGTTTTAAACGAAGCAAATACATCAGCTAACCAAAATTTTATTAAAAACATCTACATCTCCCTCACTTTTCACAATTTTAAAGCGGGCAAACAGCTCTTCACTGTACCAACCTAACTCTCTGGTTTTTCGAATAACTTCGGTGTGCTGTTTGCTTTTGTAGGCGTATGCTTTCATTTTTTCAGTATTTTCCCAAATGCTAAAAGTGGCTTGTTGAATTAATGGGAGCTCGCCAATACCTACAGAAAATAGCAGGCCATCATTCGCTTCAATATTTTGAGAAGCTGGTGGTACAAAGCGCCAAAAGGCCCATAGTTTAGACCACTTTATTCGGCCTCTGGTTATAACTGCAATCGGTTCATTTTCAATTATTTGCTCACTTTTTTTGGTAAATGGATTGGCTCCATCCCAAGTGCCATGGCTGGCTATTGAACTTAAAAATAGTGTTTGATTATACTTACTTTTTGTTAAAAATTCTTTGAATTCCGAATTGTTTTTTTGAAAGTCAATGGCCTTATTTTCTGAATCCCAGGTACACAATAAGGCATAAAGTCCAAAATTTGGCCATATTCCAAAGCCGTTTTTTCCACCGCTTCCCATTAGTTTTACGAATTGTACACCGGAGGCTAATTTTAAATTTGGAATTGACTTGCCCATGGCTCTAAAAGCCCAAAGTCTGTTTTTAAAACCAGAATAGTGGAAAAAAGATAAGGTGATAAGTTGATACTGCTGACTCATAATTGGTTATATAAAGTACAACATTACATAGACCGATTTGTTGGAGTTTTTAGTTTTTATTCCAAGAAATAATTTCCAAACCAAAATATTTAAATCATTTAATCATTTTACCTTATTACCGCCTCCAGCGCTTTAATTTTAGCATCAGCGTCAGCTAATTTCTGGCGTTCTTTTTCAATAATTTCTGGTTTGGCGTTAGCCACAAATCGCTCATTGGCAAGCTTGGATTCAACTGATTTTTTGAAATTCTGGTAATATTCCAAATCTTTTTTGGCTTGTGCCAATTCTTCCTCAGGATTGGAATTACTTTCTAAATTAATAAAAAATTCATCAGCTTTTACCACAAACGAAAGTGCGTTTTCAAGTTTTTCTGAAACATATTCTATTTTTTCAGTATTAGCCAATTTTACAATTAGCGACTGAAATTGTTGATAGCGACTAGGTACTGCTGTTTTTATGGCCAAAGGCAAGGTAATTTTAGGAGAAATCTGCTTTGTATTTCTAGTTTCTCTTATTTTTGAAACGATGGCAAAAAGTATTTCAAAATCTGCTAAAATTTTCTCGTCAATGGTCTCAGCCTTAGGGAATTCAGCTCTTACTATCGTTTCTTTTTCACCTCTTTTTATGATTTCTTGCCAAATTTCTTCTGTTATAAAAGGCATATAAGGATGAGCCAACCGCATGAGCTTATCAAAAATTTCAACTGTTGCATCATAAGTAGCCTTATTTATTGGCTGCTCAAAAGCAGGTTTTATCATTTCGAGGTATTTGCCACAGAAGTCATCCCAAATGAGGTTGTAAATGCTTAACAATGCATCCGAAATACGGAATTTTGAGAAATGATCTTGTATTTCAAGGATGGTTTGGTTCATTTTTGAATTGAACCAGTTGATAACAGCCCCTTCCGCCGTTACGTCGGACCGCCCCGATGGGGGAGCTAGGGAAGTATCAACCGTCCAGCCTTCTATTAATCGGTAAGCGTTCCATATTTTGTTACAGAAATTGCGGCCTTGTTCAACTAGCTTTTCGTCGTACATAAGGTCGTTACCAGCAGGTGAACTAAAGAGCATACCTGTGCGAACAGCATCAGCTCCATATTGGGCAATTAGGTCTAATGGATCCGGAGAATTCCCCAATGATTTTGACATTTTTCGGCCTTGTTTGTCACGCACAATTCCAGTTAAATACACATTTCTGAAAGGCAATTCGCCACGCCATTCGTAGCCAGCAATAATCATACGGGCTACCCAGAAAAAAAGAATTTCGGGAGCCGTCACTAAATCGTTAGTCGGATAGTAGTAGTTAATATCCTCATTATCAAGGTCTTTAATGCCATCAAAAACTGATATTGGCCAAAGCCAGGAGCTAAACCATGTGTCTAATACATCAGGATCTTGTGTTAAATCTTCTTCAGTTAAAGCAAATAAAAGCAATTCATGCTGTGCTTTTCTGAGTGCTTCACGTTTTGTTTTGGCTACTATTATTGTTCCATCTTGCAAATAAAAAGCTGGTATTTGTTGTCCCCACCAAAGTTGTCGACTGATACACCAATCTCGCACATTTTCCATCCAATTGGCATACATATTTTTGAATTTGGGTGGCACCAGTTTTATATTATCGTTCATCACGTTTTCATAAGCTGGTTTTGAGGCTTCTTCCATTTTCATAAACCACTGTAACGAAAGCTTTGGCTCTATAACGGCACCAGTTCGCTCAGAAGTTTTCACTACAGATTTGTACTCTTCCATTTTTACCAAATGGCCAGCATCCTCCAGATCTTTTATGATATTCCTACGTGCTGCAAACCGATCTTGACCAACATACAATACTGCTTTTTCATTCAAAAAACCATTATCGTCCAAAATATCAATTACTGGCAATTTATGCTTAATACCTAATTCATAGTCGTTCAGGTCATGCGCCGGAGTTACTTTTAAGCACCCTGTTCCAAAGTCCATCGTCACGTATTCATCCAAAATGATGGGTATTTCACGGCCAAGAAGGGGGATTTTAACTGTTTTTCCATGTAAATGAAAATATCTTTCGTCGTTAGGATTGACGCAAATAGCTACGTCGGCCATAATCGTTTCAGGCCGGGTGGTGGCTATTGTGAGGCTTGAGGTATCAGGTATGAGGTTGGAATTTTTGTTGCTTATTTCAGTTTGCTGATTGCTGATACCAGCTACCTTATACCTAATATAATACAACTTCGCCATCACCTCTTTTTCAATCACTTCCTCATCACTAAGGGCAGTTTTGCCCTGTGGGTCCCAGTTCACCATTCGCACGCCACGGTATATCATTCCCTTATTGTAAAGCCTTACAAATGTGTCGATTACGGCTTCATAAAGGTTGGGTTCCATGGTAAATCGGGTCCGGTCCCAGTCGCATGAGGCGCCTAATTTTTTTAATTGTTCCAATATGATTCCACCGTATTTGTCTTTCCATTCCATGGCATATTTCAGGAATTCTTCTCGAGAAATATCTTTTTTCTCAATACCTTTTTCTTTCAGCATGGCCACTACTTTGGCTTCAGTGGCAATTGAAGCATGGTCGGTACCGGGCACCCAACAGGCCTCTTTGCCTTCCATACGGGCTTTGCGAATGAGTACGTCCTGGATAGTATTGTTGAGCATATGACCCATATGCAGTACTCCCGTTACATTGGGGGGTGGTATCACAATAGTATAAGGCTCTTTATCAGGATTTGGCTTTGAAGCAAAAAACTTATTGTCAAGCCAAACTTTATACCATTTTTCTTCTATTTCTTGTGGGGCGTATTTTGCTGAGATCATATTACGATTTCGGATTTTTGATTTCGGATTTCGGAAAAACTCCGATTCAAAATCATTGGTGTTTCAATTAAACTACAAAGATAAGTTTTTTGGAGGAAAGGACTTTTGAAAATGTTCATAATTAAGATGATACAATTTTTTATTTCGGAAGCAGGTTTGCGCTAGGGATAGAAATGAAAATCCTTTTGCGATTTTTAGGTTTTGGCTTTTGTATTGGCCTAAAAATCGCAAAAGATTGCAATGGATAGCCCGAACCGTGTGTTGGCAATAGGGAGGCAAAGGGTAGCGCCCATATAAAATATTTTATAGACAGCCCATTCTTCCGCCATCCACAGGTAGATTGATACCTGTAATATAACTGGCTGAGAGTGAGCACAAAAAGGCAACAGCAGCCCCAAATTCCTCGACTTCGCCATAACGGCCGGCGGGAATATCTTTAATAGAATTTTGGTCTATTGTATCTCTTGTGATATTCAATTGTGCGGCTTTACTATTTAAAACAGCGTCTAATCGAGCCGTTTTATGGTAGCCGGGCAATACATTATTGACTGTAATTCCAAAAGGAGCCAACTCAGTTGCTAAAGTTTTAGCCCAGTTGGCAACCGCCGCACGAATGGTATTTGACACGCCTAAACCAGCAATTGGCACTTTTACTGAGGTCGAAATAATATTGATAATACGCCCAAAATTTGCCGCTTTCATGCCAGGGACTATAGCTTTGGTCAATATTTGATTACAAAGTACATGAGCTGAAAACGTTTTGGTAAACTCCTCTATTTCAGCACTTAAGATTGGCCCTCCGGCTGGACCGCCCGTATTATTTACTAATATATGGATGGTTTTTCCAGTGGCAATATAGTTGTTAATGGTTGTTTTTAACGATTCAATTTCTGCAAAGTCGGCTACCAAATAATTATGAATTTGATTCTGATTTTTATCCAATAAAAGTAGAACAGCTTTTAATTTTTCCTCATTACGAGCCATTAAAGTAATATTGGCCCCGAGAAGCGCCAACTCAATTGCTGATGCCAAACCAAGACCTTGGCTACTACCACAAACTAGTGCATTTTTACCTGATAAATTTAGATTCATTTCTCGATTTTTGATTAAAATAGGTTCAAATCTAATACTTTTACATGGAATAGCCATATGTTATACTATAACTAAAAGTTGAAAAATATTTGGCTATTCCAAGTAAAAATTTAATTTACTTACTAATCAAATAAAGAGAATATTTAAAAGAATTTATGCCAAATTTATCGAAAAGGAGCTATCAAGCAGAATTAATTGACGACTTAAACCTTAGTAATCATGCACTTAGGCAAAATTTGGAGGAATTAGCTACTATAAATAAATGGTTGGGGGGAAATGGAGTTACTAATAGTGGTTTAAATAATTTAATAAAAAATAGGTCGTTAATTAAAAAGAAAATTATTATTGCCGACATTGGTTGTGGGGGAGGTGACATGCTAAAATTAATGGCCAATTGGGCGAAAACAAAAGGAATTGAGGCTGAATTTATTGGTATTGATGCCAACCAATTTATGGTTGATTTTGCAAAAAAACGAACGGCCGACTTTAAAAATATTATCTACATTAAAGAAGACGCCTTTTCTGAAAATATTAAAAATTTAGAAATTGATATTGCATGTATGACGCTTTTTTGCCATCATTTCACTGAAAATCAGCTGATTGAATTATTCAAAAATTTTCGGAAAAATTGTAGTATTGGCTTAGTAATTAATGACTTACATAGGCATTGGTTTGCATATTATTCTATAGCCTGGCTAACGGCTTTGTTTTCAAAAT
>JANMZR010000275.1:0-17488 GCA_031383555.1 Cytophagaceae bacterium
CAACGAGTTCCGAAAGACAGTTTAAATGCCCGCCTGCCCCATGGTCGTGAATAGATACGATTGGGTTATTTTCACTTTCAACCATGCCTCTTATTGCATTGGCAGCCCTTTTTTGCATTTCAGGGTTTGATCTTTGTATAGCATTGAGTTCAATTCCAGAGCCGAAAGCACCTGTATCGGCTGAGGACACAGCTGCTCCTCCCATGCCAATTCGATAGTTTTCACCACCCAAAACTACTACTTTATCACCCAGTGAAGGCTTTTGTTTTATTGCTTGCTCCAGTTTTCCATAACCGATGCCACCTGCCAACATTATTACCTTGTCGAAGCCTAATTTTCTATTATTTTCTTCATGTTCAAATGTAAATACTGAGCCTGCAATTAATGGCTGCCCAAATTTATTTCCAAAATCTGAAGCACCATTTGAGGCTTTTATTAGGATGTCCATCGGTGTTTGGTACAGCCATTGACGCTCTTTTTGGCCATTTTCCCAAGCTCTATCTTTTTCCAAACGAGAGTAGGAAGTCATATAAACAGCCGTTCCTGCCAAAGGCAATGAGCCTTGGCCACCAGCCAATCTATCTCGAATTTCACCACCAGCACCAGTGGCTGCACCGTTAAAAGGTTCTACTGTTGTTGGGAAATTATGTGTTTCAGCTTTAAGAGAAATAACCGAATCGAATTCTTTTTCTTCATAAAAATCTGGAATGTCGGCACTTTTGGGGGCAAATTGGGTTACTCGAGGTCCTTTTATGAAGGCAACATTATCTTTATAAGCTGATACAATTTCGTTAGGATTGGCCTCTGATGTTTTCTTGATTAGTTTGAAAAGAGAGCTTGTTTTTTCTTCTCCATCAATGATGAAAGTACCATTGAATATTTTATGACGGCAATGTTCTGAATTTACTTGCGAAAAGCCAAACACCTCAGAGTCAGTGAGTTTTCTGCCAATTTTAGTTGAAAGTTTATTTAGATATTCAACCTCTTCTGTATTTAAAGAAAGCCCTTGTTCTGAATTATATTTTCCAATATTATCAATTTCTAAAATAGCCTCTGGTTGAATATCAATTGTAAAAATAGTTTGATTAAGTTCAAAATATTTTTGAGAAAGCATTGGGTCAAATTCTTGAAAAGCAACTTCAACTTTATTGAATTCCTCAATTCTTATAATATCATCTATTCCCATATTCTGAGTTATTTCCACTGCATTAGTGCTCCATGGGGTTATCATGGTTGCTCTTGGGCCAATAAAACATCCTTTTAATATTGATTCTGAATTATTTATAATCGTAAATTGACTATCAAGTTGACTATTAAAAAGCCAATTTAATTTATCGAGATTGGTATTGGAAATTTTCTCAATTGTATGAACAACAAATACTTGGTTGGATTGGCCTCCGAAGAAATGAATCATTTTTGGAATATTTGGGAAATAATAAATCGATTATGTGCTCTAAAAAAATACAACTCAAAGTATTGAAATAGAGTCGTTTAAATAAGTTTGAAAATATAAATTTCAAATTTCTGTCTATTTTCTCGAACTTTTTTAACTAAGATTTAATGCAAATTTAACCCAAATATATTATCATTTTTAATATTTCAAAATGGTTTATATTACAAATTGGAAAAATACTATTTTTGGAAAGTGGGACTGATTTTATTATTGCTCAACCACAAGGCCATCAACACATTTAAGGGTTCTTTTTTTGTGTTTTTCAATTAAAAGATAGTCGTGGGAGGCCATAAGTATGGCAGTGCCAGCTGTATTGATGTCTTCAAAAGTTTTCATAATTTGTTCAGAAACTTCAGGGTCGAGATTACCAGTAGGTTCATCGGCTAATATTATTTGTGGCTCATTAAGCAAGGCCCTGGCAATCACTACTCTTTGTTGTTCGCCACCTGAAAGTTGATGTGGGAATTTGTCAAGTGAATTTTCAAGTCCAACTTGCGCTAATACAATTGAAATTCTAGCGTTCATTTTTGCCTTATTTTCCCAACCAGTAGCTTCCAATATAAAATAAAGATTGTCATGGATATTTCGATCCATAAACAATTGAAAATCTTGAAATACTACGCCAATTTTCCGTCTGAGATAGGGAATTTGCGATTTTTTGATAGAGTGAAGCTCAAAGTCAGAAATATAACCTAGGCCCCTTTCAAGCCACAAGTCGGCGTATAGAGTTTTTAATAATGAACTTTTACCACTTCCAGTGCGACCAATTAAATACAAAAATTCACCTTTTTCTATATCAAAATTAACATCAGAAAGCACCAAAGTGCTTTCTGACTGATAAATATATGCATGCTTTAAAGACAAAATTATATTTGAAGGAAGCATGTTGAATTGTCGGTTAAATTAAGGATAAAGTGCTTTCGGACTGATAAATATAAGCATGCTTTAAAGACAAAATTATATTTGAAGGAAGCATATTTGTTTTTTATCCGTTTGCTTTTTTATGGTCTGCTAAAAATTGCGCCAATCCTTTGTCAGTTAGTGGATGATTCAAAAGTGCCAAAATAACCGAAAGAGGTCCAGTCATTACATCAGAGCCAATTTCAGCGCATTTAAGTATATGAATTGGATGCCTAATTGATGCGGCTAATATTTCTGTACCAAATGTGTAATTATCAAAAATTGTTCTAATTTGCTGTATCAATTCTAAGCCATCATAAGAAATATCGTCGAGCCTACCAATAAATGGCGACACATAACCAGCTCCTGCTTTGGCTGCTAAAAGCGCCTGACCAGCCGAAAATATTAATGTGCAATTAGTTTTTATTCCTTTTTCGGAAAAATATTTTAATGCCTTCACACCATCCTTAATCATTGGGATTTTCACAACAATTTTTTCGTCAATTTCGGCTAATTCTTCACCTTCATGAATCATTCCTGCCAAATCAGTTGCTATTACTTCGGCACTTACATCGCCATCAACTATATTACAAATTGCCTTATAATGCGAGAAAACGGCATTTTTTCCAGAAATGCCTTCTTTTGCCATTAATGAAGGGTTAGTAGTTACGCCATCTAAAATGCCTAATTCGTGAGCTTCTTTTATATCATTAAGATTAGCTGTGTCGATAAAAAATTTCATATTTTTTTGTTGGGTTTTAATAAATTTAATTGCAAATTTAGCATATTTAATCTGATTTTTTGGTTAATAAATACTCGAAAAAAAGTTAACAAAATAGAGATTCATTTTTGATATGAATTTTATTTGAATCCGAAAGGTATCAGGTAAATAATAAGATTATTTTGTATGCTAAACAAAAATATTGGCTCTAGCCTCAGCTTTTATGTTTTGAAGGGCTTTTTCAATTATATTATGCTCGGCTTTAATCATCGTTTTGAGAATACTTTTCGAAAGTTCTATACCGTTGGCTTGGGGGTCGAGGCCCATGGCGGCTTCATTTATGTTGCCGATAGTAAGCTCAACGGCATTTTTTACCTCAGTCCAAGCATTATCACTCATGTAAATTTGTTGTGAGTGGTTGTGATTAAATTCATCCCTAATTTCGTTTATTAAAACCTGATGGAAGTCGGCTACATTAAGTACCTTCCCGTTGAGTCTTATTAAAATATTTTGTGGTGAAATTCTCTCTAAAAGTAAGCAAATACGCTCATAAGCCTGAAGTTGTAAGGGTAAAGTTATTTTTTTATTTTCCGATTTTACTTCAATAAGTTTTACTTCATTTTGGCCATTAATCATAGATTTAACAGTAATATACATGCCAAATAGTACTAATGATGCAGGTATTAAAATTAAAAATATTTGAGATAACTTATCCATTGGTCGTAATTGATTATTTTTATGAATATTTTTTTGAGAAACAAAACTACTGTATTTCTATTAATTTTTTTAAATATTATTGCCTTTTACCCTTATATGAATATTATCCAACCGATAAGTATATCAAGTCGAGCAAAATCTGAAATTGAAAATATAATTACCGAGAAACTAATTTCTGATAATTACGGCCTAAGAGTTGGCCTTAAAGGTGCTGGTTGTGGAGCTACCTATTTATTGGGGTTTGACCTACCTTCGTCAGATGATGAAGTTTATGATATTCAAAATATTAAAGTGATTATAAATAGAAAGCACCTTATGTACCTGCTAGGCATTGGTATTGATTTTGAAAAAGGAGAAGAGGGACTTGGGTTTACTTTTTTGCCGAAAAATTAACTAAATAAATCATGTTTCGCACAAAAAATTTTTATACAAAAAATACTTTTACTATAGGAATTATATTATTATTTATTTTATTAATTTTTAGAGCAATTTCCATTTATTTTAAATTACCTAGGCCAATATATTACTCCAATTTATTTAACTCAAATGCATTTGCACTTTCTGAAATAAACCCTTCTCTTGGCGACTTCCTTATCAATTCATTTCTGTTACTTTTATTAGTATTATTTATTTATTTTAGATTAAAAAAAGTCGAATTAGAAAAATATAATATGTTTATAGTCAATATATTATTGATTATTTTATCGCTATTTAGTTTGGCTTTATTTATTAATTCAATTTTAAGTATTTATGTTGGGTCTCAATATTTATTTGACTTAAAATTAAATTTTTCTTTGTCAGATTGGACCTTTAAAATCGCAGTTATTCTTGTTTTTATAATAAATGCATCCATTTATTTATTTATTCAAAATTTGGTTGTTTCTGGTTTTAGGAAAATAGATTTATCTAAAACTATGCTGGCTACTTTTATCTTAAGTATTATATTTTTATCCTCTTTATTGATTTATTTTTTTGAATTTTCAATCCTTTTTTTACTCCTAAATTTAGCCTATTGTTTTATAATATTTAGGTTAAATTATCAATTATCGATAAATAAATACAGCTACAAACTATTAGTTTATTTAGGTGTAACGGCTCTTTTTTGCAGTATTTATTCCACAATTATTGATTATAAGCAGTCTCTAAATTCAGAATTTTTGAAGAAACAGCAATTTGGTAAATCGAAACTTGAAGATAATGATAAAATGGGTGAATTTTTGATAGAAATTGCAGACGAAAGCATTAAAAACAGTGATCCAATAAAAAAAAATTTAGGAGAGAGGGCAATAAATTTTGATTTAATTGACAAGGAAGTAAAGAATGTTCACCTTAAAAACTGGTTTGATAAATATGAAATAAAAATATACTATTATGACGTAAATGGGAAAAATTTAAAAAACAGATTTGCTGACTCATATGAAATTAAATGGAATAATTATTTAACAAAAGGTGAAAATACAATAATTGACAACTTGATTTTTATACCAGGAGATCAATACTCAAATACGAAAAAATATTTAAATAGAATAAGGCTTACAACCAATAATAATTCGCAAATTACCCTACTTATTTTACTTGAAGGGATTAAAAAAAATAGTGAAATCGATAAATTTATGGGTGTAAACCCAGGTAAAAATTTGAAATATAATTTTTATGTTTTTTCAAATATAGATACAGATGACGTAGGTTCACTTAATAATGACTACCAAAAAGGAAATGTAAAAAATCTCCTTTTAAACCCTGAAATATATAATAAAGTATTGACTATTAATGGAATAAACTATGCAGCTTTTCGAAATCCGGCGGGTGAATCGGTTTTAGTATTTTCATCAGAAAAATTATTTTCAGAAATATTTATTGACTTCCTTTTTCTTTTTACAATCCTTCTCATTGTGTTTATTTTGGGCTTATTATTAGTTGCTATTTTTCGAAATACTAAAATATTTGAGCAATCTTATTCTAGTAAAATTCAAGCTTATTTTGGCCTTATCTTTTTTGTACCATTTTTAATTTCAATTGTTCTTATTTTTCAAGTTATAAATAAATCATCTAAAGAAAAGGAAAAAATCAATACTGAAGCATTAGTCAATAAAATAACCAATGAATTTTTGAAATTAACTGAAATAGCTCCTTTAAATATAAAGAATAAATACTTTTGGGAAGATGAAATCGTCGATTTGAAAGCAAAATTCAATAGCGATCTTCATATTTATAATTTGGATGGTATATTTTTAAGTGGCTCAGGATTTATCAAAAAAAGCCTATCCAAAAATACAATTTCAGCAATTGATTTAGCTTCTAAAAATGCAAATAACCTATTGTTTGAAAAAGACGGCTCCATCTATAAATACATTCTTAATAAAAATGGCAGGAAATTGGGCATTTTCGCCATTCCCAATTTTTTATTTGCTAGTTCTGAAAGCAATGAAATACATAATTTACTGAGGAGTATTTTTTCGACATTTGCACTCCTTTTTCTTCTATTTTAGCGTTTTCAATATTCATTTCTGAAAAACTTACAAAACCATTAAAATTAATCACAAATTACTTGCAAAATACTGATTTACAGAATACTAACAGGCCAATTAATTGGAAAGCAAAAGATGAAATTGGCCTATTGGTTAATGGTTACAATGCTATGTTGGAAAAAATAGAATTAGGTAAAATGGAAATTTCAAAACAAGAAAAGCAATCTGCTTGGCAAGATATCGCCCGTCAGGTTGCCCATGAGATTAAAAATCCGCTTACCCCGATGAAACTCAATTTGCAATTTCTCAATAATAGTATTGAAAAGTCCGAGGGTAAAAGCAAAGAAATTTTAGAGAAAAACATTAAAAATTTATTGTATAATATAGAAAATATTACTGAAATAGTAGATTCATTTAGTGATTATGCACGTATGCCATTGCCAAAATTGGTAAAGGTTGACCTTGTAAAAACTTTGGAATTGGCCTACCTTAACTTTAAAAATACAGAAGGAATTGCGCTGAATCTGAATTTGAAACTTAAAAACGCTTATGTACAAGGTGACGAGAAAGTACTATTTCAAATATTTAATAATCTCATTATTAATGCGTTACAGTCTGTTAAAATAGGGTCAATGCCAGATATTCGGATTGAATTAAAGAAAGTAGCCCAAAAATATATATTCAGTTTTGTTGATAATGGAACAGGTATTTCAGAAGAATTACAAAAGAAAGTATTTTTGCCTAATTTTTCCACAAAAAAAGAAGGCTCAGGAGTTGGTCTTTCGTTGGCCAAATGGGGTATTGAAAATATGAATGGTAAAATATGGTTTGAAACTGAAATCAATAAGGGTACTTGCTTTTTTATCGAATTGGATGAGGCTTAACTACTCAATTTCAAATACTGCATAGGAATAGCGATTCATGGTCATATAACTGGAATTATCAGTTTTTATATTATTTTTAAAAATTAGTTTTTTAATTTGAAATGATTTTAGGTTTATTTTCCAACTTTCAGCAATTAAGCTTAAAGCTGTAATGAATAAGTATTTCTTCGAATCAATAACCAAAGTCCAAATCAGATTTCTTTCAATTTCAAACAAATCGACATTTGATATTTGATTAAATTCAACATTTTCTGATTTTCGAAATATCGTATCTGCTAAATTGTTGATGGCAGTAATTTCATAAAATATAATACCATTTTTACCTAATTTATAGGGTCCATTGGTGCTTTTTGGACCTTCTGGCACCTGAAAAACGTATAATTTTGTATAATGCTCGTTTGGTGCAGGCTCAAAATGCAAGTCACGCATTTCAAAACCAAGGCTACTATAGCTTGGAAAATATTTGTAAAAAGTAGCTAAAAAATACCTGCAACTATTGCCTTCCAGGTAAAAGGAATCAAACCGAGGGTCGTCCTTATCGGCTGTGAAAATAGTAAAGTTGGGGGTGAATTTGTTTGTTGCCGCTAGTTTGTAATATGCTATAAATTCTGTATAAAATTCAAGATCATTTAAAGCATAAGACTGTAAATTACCAAGTGTGGTATCGGTATTAGAATCATTAAGATGTTTGGCTTCATTTCCATATGCCATGAGGTTGTCTTCAACTAAAAAACTTTCGGCGAAATAACCGAAATTAGGCTTTACTTTTTGAATTGCTTGCTTTACAAATTTATGAATGTCATAATACTCATTTAATTGACTGTCAAGTACATTTGGGTTCATTTGTACATGCGACATATCGCCACGCATAAAATCAAAATTGTATTTAAGGCATACCTCCAAATATTTTTTACTTACGTATTCGAATACTTCTTTTCTTGGTTTTGAAAAGTCAAGTTCCCAATTTTTATTATTATCTACCGACTCATATAATTTATAGCGAGCCAATGGGCCAAATACTCTAGACATCGCTTGAGGCTTTTCAATAATATAATCTCGCCAAATACGACCTTCACTATCAATGGTTTTCGCCTCATCTGATGGATCCACTAGAAGACTACGATAAGGAGGTGCCATAGTGGCTGGCACAGGTTCATAACCTTTCTCAAAAAGGAAATTTATGAGATGATTGCGCCGAACATTTCTTTGATGTGTATCATTGTTTTTTCCAAATAATATTCTTAGTCGAACCTCTTCGTTATATTTAGAATCATCAAAAAAATCTATTGCGTTTCTTGAGAAATATTCTCCCGAAAGCGAGCCATTAACACTTATAAACTCAACAATTCTATCTGCGATTTTATTTATTAAAGTATTTGAATGGTCTACAATATCAAAGTCTTTTCTTTGTAACCATTCAAAGTAAAATGGATTTGCCAATGTAATCTCCGAATATCTATCTGTATGAGGTACTACATCGTAGCCGACAGTTTTACCCATCAAATGCAATAAATTAACTACTACTTTCAATTGCTTATCCGCTGAATTCAAATGAGGAAATTGTACCGCAAAATCAGAGTCAAAAAATTCTGAGTTTATACACCAACTTGCCATTCCATACAGGCTTGCTACTACGCCACATTCCCAAATAGGAAGCAAATGTATTGATGAAATATGGTTGGGAAGTGTAAGGGCATATTTAATTAAATTCCAAAAGCTACCAATAGTGCGCACATTTACACCCACCATACTTGGTTTTTTGAGCCAATTAGTATTTTTTGTTTGACTAATGGGTGAAGGAAAATGAATTTCACAATTAAGGCATTGCCTTACATTTTCATCGCCAAATCGTTTGGAAAGGATATAAATTATTTGGGAAGTTGGCATTTGTAAGCTGATATTGGGTTGGCATCCAGATAAAAAGCTTGTTTTTTGGTTTGTATAATTTGATATAATTAATTGTGCATTTTGCTGCCAATAGTTTTTTTGTTTTAAATATTCAGTTGGAAATTCTGGAGAAATCAAAGTCTATTTATTTTTTTGTTGTAAACAAATATAACATTCCATCACGAAATACTCATTCACTAATTTCAAATAACACTAAACTTTTAGCCCAATTTTATTGTAGTATATAAAGTGGCAAACAGGAAATTTATCAAAAAAATGGATAAAAAAGAAATCAGCTTAGTAATTGGTGCAAGTGAAAATATAGAAAGATATTCATTTATGGCTGGCCACAGATTGCTAGCAAAGGGTTATAAAGTGAAATTGTTAGGCAAAGATGAGGGAAATATAGCTGGAGAGCCCATTTTAACAGGCTTTCCAAAGTTTGAGAAAATACATACAATTACTTTATATGTGGGCCCTAAAAACCAACCTCAATACTATGATTATATAATTAGCTTAAAACCGAAAAGAGTAATTTTTAATCCGGGTGCAGAAAATAAAGAATTTATGGAATTGCTTCTGAAAAAAAATATTCATGCAGAGGAAGCATGCACATTGGTTTTGCTTAGTTTGAATGCTTATTAGTTGATGAGCTTGGCATTATATCTTTGCGTGCATAGGCCTAATAATAACTTTAACTTTGGAATTAGATTTCATTTTCCAAGATTAAAGAACACTTCATCTAATTCCAATGTTTCAGATAATTCTTGAACATTTTTACTCGCATCATCTCATCTTTAACATTTGCACCAATTTTGGCTCAATGGAAAATTGTTTTTTTTCTTTCTCATTCCAAAATAATAAAATTAATACTTGCAATCTTATTATTAACAAAAAATTAAGCAAATAAAAATTAGCAAAGTTTGAGTTTATATTCATTTTATTCACAATTTGTTTTAATAATCTCGTCCATTACTGGCTTTAGATCTTAGTGCCAAACGCATTTGTTTCATCATAATATTTATTATAGGCATTGATGGCAATATGGCAAACGGAATTTTGTATTATTTAATTTGAAAATTATAAAACTGGCAAAAATTACTTTATAATTGTTGTCAGCTATCCATGCAGCCACCCTGAATATAATCCTGTTTTTTTGCCATTCTAAAGCAATTCCAATTTTTGATCTAATCGGTTCCTTTTCCGCTTCAATACCTGTAATCCAAACGTTCTTTTTATTATTATTGAATATATTAAATAATTGATTACCAATTTATTGCAAAAAAAACTACCGTTTAATAAATAAATGATTTAATTCTTGGTTTTTCTCATTTCTTTTTTTTAATTTAACATAAACCGCCTAACTCGCCTAAAAGGTACTTGAATTATTTATTTAAATTTATTTTAAACCTATGGAAAATTTAAAGGTAGTTTTAACTAATGGACAAGCTTCCATAATCTCAGGAAGTTTGGTTGAAGAATTTAAAGGCAAGCTTCGGGGTGATTTATTAACAGCTGAGGATGGTCCTATTTATGATGAAGCCCGAATTATTTGGAATGGAATGCATGACAAAAAGCCGGCAATCATTGCCTGTTGCAGTGGTGTTGCTGATGTTATAGATTCCGTTAATTTTGCACGAAGCAACAACCTCCTCGTTTCAGTAAGAGGCGGAGGACATAATGTTGGTGGTACAGCCTCTTGCGATGGGGGAATCATGATTGACCTTTCATTGTTGAAAGGCATAAAAGTAGATCCAAAAATAAAAACCGTTCAGGCCCAAGGAGGAGCTACCTGGGGCGATGTTGACAGGGAAACCCAGGTATTTGGATTAGCAACTGCTGGTGGAGTAGTGTCAACCACAGGTATCGGGGGCCTAACCTTAGGTGGGGGCCTTGGATGGTTAAGGAGAAAACACGGATTAACAATTGATAGCTTATTATCAGTTGATATTGTTACTGCCGATGGCCAGTTTCACACTGCCAGCGCAACTGAAAATGAAGATTTGTTCTGGGGTGTGCGTGGTGGTGGAGGAAACTTTGGGATAATAACATCCTTTGTTTTTCAACTTTATCCTGTTGGCCCAATGGTTACTTTATGTGCGCCTTGGTATCCTGCTGAAATGGCAGATAAATTGATACCCCTCTGGACCGAATTTATGAAAACTGCTCCTGAAGAACTTTCTTCTTCAGCGATGTTTTGGACGGTGCCACCTGCACCAAATTTCCCTATTGAAGCACATGGTAAAAGAGCATTTATTATCGCTGCGGTATATACTGGTTCGTTGGAGGATGGAGAAAGAATAACCAAACCTTTGAGGGAACTGGCAAAGCCAATGGTAGATCTCAGCGGGCCTATACCATGGACAATTGTTCAATCAGCATTTGATCCATTTTTTCCTAAAAAGATCCAAATGTATTATTTTAAATCACGTTACCTTAACGAGCTCGACGATAAAACTATTCATGCACTCAAGCAACATGCAATAAACCCTCCTGCACCTATGATTTTGATTGCGATTTGGCATTATGGCGGGGCAATGGCTCGTATTGAGGAAGACAAAACAGCCTTTAGAGGTCGCAAGAATCAATTTTTATTAAGTGTAGATGCAGTATGGAGTGATGGCAATGACACTGAAAAAGTGCTTGCCTATTCTCGTAATTTTCTGGCCTCCATGGAGCAATTTTCGCCAGGAGGCTTATATGTAAATTTTGCGGGGCTGGGCGAAGAAGGGGAAGCATTGGTAAAATCAGCTTATGGCGATAACTACGAAAGACTTGTTGCCTTAAAGGATAAATATGATTCAACAAATCTTTTTCATCTCAACCAAAATATAAAACCTACTTCGAGTAAGTAGCAAAGCAGACATCCTGCTGGAAACGTTTCCAAGACAATTATTTCTTTATATTAAAAAATCAAATCAAATTATTTTTTCATTTTAAAAAAAATCAAATCATGAGACAAATCAAATCCAACATTCGATTCCTTTTTTTGCTTTCGGGTTTATTTCTAATTAGTTGTAATAAAACTACAACCAATAAAAATGCAAATGATACTGATACAACCCAGGATATTGCGACACAAGATGCCACTTCCATGCCTGCATATGACCCAGCAATGGACAGCTATGAAACGGGGGGTGATAAAATTAAAAAGCTTGGTGATACATTGGGAGTAAAGATGTATGAATTTACTGCAAAACCCGGGGAATCATGGGCATTACATTCACATCCTGATCATACGGCCTATATTCTGCAAGGTGGGAAAGTAGTACTATTTATCAAGGCAACAGGAAAACTTGACACTCTTACTTTTCCGACAGGCATGGCATTAATAAGTGGTCCGCTGTCAGATTCAGGAAAAAATGTTGGCAAAACTCCCATAAAGTTTCTTGTAACTGACATTTACAGACCACTTAACAAATAAGAATTTATTGTAAAATCTAGTTGAAAAGGCAAGCCTTGTGCTCTGAAAAGCATGGCTGAGTTTTTACTTATTAGTTTGTAAATCCTATTTTTTGTAAAAGTTCGTTGAATCTTGAATCTTTTTTAAGTAAGGATGGTACAAATGGTGAATATTTTATTTGAATCAAGGTAGGGTCTCGATCATCAAACGCATTTTCTAAATATTCAAATGCAAGATCAATATCGTTAAGACTGGCGGCCGAAATACCCAGATACATTCCGGCTATATATTCTGTTTTGGACCTATTTTGCAATTCTTCAAAAAGTTTTTTTGCTTCTTTTATTTTACCTGCATTGCAGCACACCCAAATGAGCGAATTTAACGCATGCTGATGGCGGTTGGATATTTTGACTAAATGATTCAAAATTTCAATTGCTTCTGTATGACGATTTAGAGCAGAATAACTAAGACCTGCTAATCGAGAAGACAAAAAGGAGTTGGCATCTAATTCAATTCCAATATTTGCAACTTTTAGTGCTTCTTCAAATTTATGGGCAGTATATAAGGTCCAGGAAAGATCGGCATGATCTATTGCACTTAGTGGTTCTAATTTTAAACCAATATGGCACTGTTTTTCAGCTTCTTCGAAACTTCCTTTTACCCAACCGAAAAAACCCATGCCATATAAAGAATAACTTTGTGCAAGTTTTGGATTAAGTACAAAAACTTTAATATAATTTTTCTGCCCTTCCACATAATTCCTTTCAATACAAAGGTAATATTGTGCTAACGAAAGGTATGCTTCTTCCAAAAAAGGATCCAATTGATTAGACGTAACTGCAGCTTGCTTCATTTCATTCATGATTTCATTACCGGGCAAAAATCCATAAAAAGCCATTAAAAAAAGTGCCCAGGCATATCCTGAATGCGCTTGGGCATAGTTTGGATCTATTGCAATGGCTTGTTTATAAAATTCTAACCCTTTAAGAATTGAATTTCCTCTGCGGTTAAGATTGAACCTTCCTTTCATTACCAACTCATACGCTTCAACATTCTGAGTTTCTACTTTGGTAATTGCCTTTAGTTCATCGCCAAATAAAGTAATTTTTAATTGCTCAGTTATTGCCAAGGCAATCTCGACTTGTATGGCAAAAATATCGTCCATTTCCCTGTCATATTTTTCCGACCATAGGTGAAATCCGTCTTTTACACTAATCAATTGGGCTGTAATTCTTATTCTATTGCCTTGTTTTCTGATGCTGCCTTCCAATACATTTTCCACACCTAGTTTTCTGCCAATCTCCCTTAAGTCAATATTCTTTCCTTTAAATTGGGCAGAAGAGGTGCGGCCGGCTATTTTCAGGTCTTTTATGTGTACCAATGAATTAATTATTTCTTCGGCAATGCCATCACTAAAGTATTCTTGTTCAGGATCGCTACTCATATTTGCAAATGGGAGCACAGCAATACTTTTATCAATTGAATGTTTTTGTGTAGGCTTTTCAGCTGAACTGGCAATAATGGACGATATTAATACTTCATAGATTCTGACAGGCTCTTCAACATTTTTCAGGCTTTCTTCTTTTACAAAATTGCTCAGTATATCCTTTTTATTGGAGATATTATTTTGTACAGATTCAGATACATATATGCACCCGGGATTGGCTGTGGCCTGAATTCGGGCTGCAATATTTACTGTATCGCCAAATATATCATCATTTTCAAAAACTACTTCACCATGATGAATGCCAATTCGCAACTGATAATGACTAGCCAAATTACAGCCTTCCTGAATTTTCAAGGCTGCATTTACAGCTTCGGATACTGTGCTAAAACTTGCCATCACACCATCGCCCAATTCCTTTATAAATCTGCCATTGAATTGCGCTATAATGGGCTTGTGTAAAATTCTATTTTTTTCTAGGATTTCGAAAGCTTTTTTCTCATCATTACCCATTAGCGCCGTATACCCAACTATATCGGTAAACATGATTGCAACTAATTGGCGGGTTTGAGGCATAGTTGATTTGTTTATGAATTTTCTAAATTAGAGGCTTCGTCTAATAAAACTGGGAATTTAATGTGTAAAAAAACCATAGTTTCAATTGGTAAAACAAAACAAAGTTAAACTTATTTTTCAAACATGAATTATTGACAAAACTATCTTTCATAAAATACTTGAATATTTGGCTGAATTTCTTTTATGCTTGAAGCAAAAACCTGACTAATTATTTAACTAAAATGAAAGCTTCAGTAGCTAAAAATAAACAAAAAAATAGCGATTTTCACTATTTTACAGCAATATAGTTAAGCCTACTTTTGCATTGTTAATTTAGTTTTATTCTTCAAAACCAACAATACAATATGATAGCTTTAACTACTTTGTATGAAAACTCCACCCTAATAGTTGATACAAATTACCAAGTAAAAACGTTTAATGGAGCGGAAGAAAATCTTGTTCAACTAATAAAAGCTAAAAATGAAAGGGGCTTTAATATTTTATACGATAAATATTGTGGTGCATTGTATGGTATTCTTACTAAGATTGTAAAACGAAGTGAAATTGCCGACGATTTATTACAAGATACTTTTGTGAAAATATGGAAAAATATTGATAAGTATGATGCATCAAAAGGGACTCTTTTTACTTGGATGTTGAATATTGCCAGAAATTTAGCGATTGATTATTTAAGGTCGACTTGTTATCGTCATGAATTACAAAATATTAATATTGATTTTATTTCGACCCAAAAGGATTACAACGATTCAATTTCAGTTGATTACAATGAGTTTGAATTTAATGACTTCAAAACCAATGCTTTAAAACATCTAAATCCAAAATGTGCCGAAGTAATTGATATGATTTTCTTTTTTGGGTGTACCCACGAGCAAGCCGCACAGCTATTAAAATTGCCCTTAGGTACAATAAAAACCAGAGCAAGAGTAGGCCTTACATTGCTTAGGGGGTTATATAAGTCTGGATAATTGTAAGTTTTTATGAAAAAAGTAAAAAAATATTAATACAAAAAATGAATAAAAGCGTAAAAATTGATATTGAAATTTTAAAAGACTATTGCTTAGGATTTCTTTCAGAAAAGCAGGAAAAAAATGTTGAAATAATTTGTAAAGAGCACACCGAAGTAGCAAAAGAACTCAATATATTACGATCAGCTTTGGAAAAATATACTGGCAATGAAAAAATATTACATAGAACTAAATTGCGCAAAAATGTTTGGAAAGCAATACAAAAAATATGGAAAAACACTCTTTAAATAGGAATTTAGGAACTGATTTTGATTTAGGAAGACTTTTGTAGATAATAATCAAATAATACCAGCCATTTTTGCTAATTGCACCAAAGCAGTAGTATCTCTTGCGCCAATTTTTTCAATCATATTGCTTCGATGATTACCCACCGTTGCCGTACTTATAAATAGTAGCTCGGCAATTTCTTTTGTGTCGATATCATCTGCTATCAGCTTTAATATTTCTTTCTCCCGTTCGCTTAACAAGTCGTGTTTGGTAACTACATCATTGTTTGAATGGAAGGTTTGCACAAATTGTCTTTGCTGACCATATGAAAACCTGATCCAATAAAAAGGATAATCTTTCTTAATTAAATGGTAAATATTTTGTACGTAATTTAGGGTATATTTAAAATTACGGTCTTCATCAACTTGTATTGGCATGCCCTGAGAGAAGATTGCGATGGGCTTTCCATCCAATCGTGTAAACCGCATACAACTATGATGAATTTTCATGTTTACACGTTCTTCAAAGGGAATTTGCAGTAATGTTTTCGTAAACCACGCAACAGACTCATAAGGAAATTTTGCATATTCTTTGTTGAGTAAACTAAGAATAGTAACCATTCGCTCTCCCATGTTTCCCTCTTGAAGCGGCCCCCAAAACTCAACATGCCCAACTTCAAGCTCTGGGGCAAATGTTTTATGATTGAAAATAGTGAGATGGGTATCTGTACCTTGTATGCCTGCCAAAAGAAACTCAAGCTCTTTCAAGTAAGAATCCCTATCGGTAAGCTTATCGTTGTTAAATACATAAGTTGAAAGTTCTACAACCTTATTGTATATGGCTTCGCTTTTTTGCAAACCAATTAGCAATTCAATATTTGTAGAATTTGACATAGGCGGTAGTAATTTTAGACTAATAGTTATTGGTAAGAAGTGTAACTCTATCCAAAGCTTAATCAAAAATATCAATAATCTCTATTTTTAGAGAAAAAAGTCTGCAAATAGTTTTGTAATGTACAAATCTTTTCCTTATCAACAAAAGCTTTTTGTTAGTATACTATTACATTGATTTCTTGAAAATCAATGATTCATAATATCTGTATTTCAAGGCGATACCAAATCAATTATTCCTCTTTTTAGAAGCTTCTGTGAAATTTAAAATTAGGTTTAAATACTTACCGTGCCACTATTATCGCAATTGAAAGAGAACCAGGCATGCAAGCAACATATGATTCACTTTAGAATCAATATTTGAAGGGAAAATATGATTTATGGCGTAATGAAGAGGAACAAATTAGCTTCAGAAATGCAAAAATGATGAAACTGAAAAAACTATATTGTGTTGACTCTTGGGGCAAGGGACTATGAGGTACTAAATACTGTTTAGGAGAGTAAAAACAGTCTCGAAAACAAAAAATTCATGAGTTATTTTTATAATTATGCCGATACTTTACAGCAATATTTTCCAAAACCAATTTTTTAAACAAAAGGAATTAGTACAGAACTAATTCAAAAAAACAACTACAATAATATCAAATTATACTTAGGAACCTATTTAATTAGGATATTTAAGTATGAAACAACCGACAATGAATTTTTTGGCCCAGACTTTGTGACATGTTGGTGGTTCAACCGAAATCTGAGAATTTTTAGAACTATAAAAAAAATAAAAGCAAAAACTACTGATAGAATACTAGTTATTTTCGGCGCTGGCCATATGAATTTATTAAATTTACTTTTTAATTCTTCGCCAAAGTTCAAATTACTAGAAGTTAAGAATTACCTGAAATAATTCAGAAGCTTC
>JANMZR010000282.1:0-5214 GCA_031383555.1 Cytophagaceae bacterium
TTAAAACTTAAAAACAAAAAATGAGCGGATTCCGCTCATTTTTTGAAGATTTAGTTAAGGGATAGTTATAAAAATTAAAATTTTAATTTGATATTTTTATTTGCCTAGTATTATTTGAAAATTATTTGACAAATAAAAACATTAATTTTGTGAAATTCATTTTTAGAATTTTCACAAAATCTGAATTTCAAATTTTATGTTTGTAAAAATAATAAAAATGTTATAATAATTCAAAATTAACTTAAAATTATTCTAAAAATTATGAAATGACCACAATAAAGCCTTTGAAAAATACCAAAGATGGCCTTTGGACTTTTTTAAGAAGGTTGGGTATTTCTACAGACAATTAAAAAACAATCATACACGCATGAAATATTTATTTTTTTTGATTTTAATAGCCACTCAAATTTCTTGCAAAAGAGGGCCAGTTGTATTAAAATCGCATTTCGATAAAAATAATATTCCGCCTGAAGTTGATTATTCAAAAACAGAATCATGGGCAGCTTTACCTGACAAAATAGATATGGCGGATAGTTTGCCGTTAATACCTAATATTTCAGATCAACAAAAAGAGGCAAAGGTTGATGTTTTTTTTATTCACCCAACTATTTATACCTATGAACCAACTAATAACTATACTTGGAATGGCGACGTAAATGATACCTTTTTAAATAATAAAACTGATAACTCAACAATATTAAATCAGGCCACACCCTTCAACGGAACGTGTAGGGTATTTGCCCCTAGGTATAGGCAGGCGCACTATTATTCATTTGTAACTACCGAGAAATCAGACTCAGAACAAGCGCTGAATTTGGCGTATTCTGATGTGAAAAAAGCATTTGAATATTATTTGAACAATGATAACAAAGGAAAACCAATAGTTATAGCTTCGCATAGCCAAGGAACTGTACATGCTAAAAGGCTTTTGAAGGAATTTTTTGACGGTAAAGAGTTACAAAAAAAATTAGTAATGGCTTATATTATTGGTGTTGCTGTTCAACCCAATTCTTTTGAACATATAAAGCCAAGCCAAAAACCGACAGATATTGGCTGTTATGCAGCTTGGAACACCTATTCAAAAGGTTACTATCCCAAATGGTACAATGTTTCACTCGTAAATTCCGTTTGCACAAATCCGTTGACGTGGGCATCAACAGATAGCTATGCACCCAATTCTAAAAACCTTGGAGGCATTGGATCTAAGTTTAAATTTTATCCACACATAACTGATGCTCAAAATTATAATGGAATTTTGTGGATAAATAAGCCTAAAGTACCTGGTGCTTTTTTTGTAAAACAGAAAGTTTGGCATGTAGCTGATATCAACTTTTTTTGGATGAATATTCGTGAAAATGTAGAAACGAGAGTAAATAGTTATTTTGCACAATTCAAATAATTGAACGATTCGAGCAATTTCTCAATTATTTTTTCACACAATATAATCGACAATGATTCAAAATAATTACCTTATTATAATGGCTGGTGGAGCGGGTACACGCTTTTGGCCGATTAGTCGTAACAACAATCCAAAGCAATTTCACGACGTTTTGAATTCTGGAAAAACCTTACTTCAACAAACTGCTGATCGTTTTAAGGGTATTTGCCCAGAAGAAAATATTTATATAGTTACCAGCCTTGAATACGTTGAAATTGTAAAAAAGCAATTGCCTTATTTATCAGATAATCAAGTACTTGCAGAACCATTTCGTAGAAATACCGCACCATGCATAGCTTATGCCTGTTATAAAATTGGTGTGTTAAATGTAAATGCAAATATAATAGTTTCGCCCGCCGACCATATTATTTTGAAAGAAGTGGAATTTCAAAATCGAATAAATATATGTATAAATTCAGGTGCCAAAACTCCAAATTTATTAACCCTAGGAATTAGTCCTACTCGCCCAGATACTGGGTATGGGTATATTAATTTTGAAAAGTCGGAAACGGACGTAAAAAAAGTTAAAAAATTTCTGGAAAAACCATCACTAGAAAAGGCGCAGAAATTTATTGAAAGTGGTGATTATGTGTGGAATGCGGGAATTTTTATATGGAATTTTATAACATTTAAAGATACTTTTAGCAAATTGATGCCCGAAATGGCTAAGAGTTTCCAACAAGGAATGAGTCACTATTTTTCAGAAGGTGAAACGGATTATATCAATGATGTGTATGCCAAATGTGAAAACATTTCAATTGATTATGCTTTACTAGAAAAAGCAGATAATGTAAGTGTCGTTTTGGGAGATTTTGGTTGGTCGGATCTGGGTACTTGGAAATCGCTACATGAGGTGGCTGAAAAAGATGGACAAAATAATGTAATTGATGGTCAAATAATTATTGGCGACACCAAAAATTCAATCATAAAAACGCCAGATAATGTATTGGCGGTAGTGCAAGGCCTTGATGGATATATTGTGGCTTTTCACGAAAATGTTTTAATGATTTGCAAAAAAGAGGAAGAACAAAATGTGAAATTATTTGTTGAAGAAGCTCGTAAAATCAATAAAGATTTTATTTGATTTTTCTTTTTACTCCTTTATAATTAACTATTTCCACTTTTGAAACATTATCATTTATTGATATATTTCGGCTTCCACTTGAGTAAAACGATTGCCCAAAATACAATTCTTCTTTTCTTGTTTGGCCATTTTTGTTGGTAATTATGGCATAAATGTCATTTTTGGAAATGGGCAAGTTTTTTGATGTGTTTTTTGATTTGAATGCTAAAAGTTTACCTTTATTTTGAGAAGCCATTAATAATTCCTGACCGTCGGCAGCTTGTATTTTCACTAATGCTTTGGCGTTTATTGGCACATAAAAACCAGATAATGAAGAGTTTATAGCTCCAAATCTACCATTCCCCATGTTTTTTAAAACAAGGCCTGTCATTGCATCATAGCGCCCATTTGTCAATTCAGTACCGTAGTCGTTGCCCAAAATTATGGCATCTAAAAGTCCATCATAGTCAATATCTGAAAGCTGCATACCGAAAATAGGAGAAGTTTGGGCCAAATTAGGCAATTGGCTCATTTTGAATTTACCTGCCCCTAAGTTTTCAATATAGCTGGAAGCCAGATAGTTAGCTTTATATATATCTGCTCCATTGATTTCTTCTTGCGTAAACATATCTGAGAATTTGGCTTTGGCATAAGTAGTAAAATCAGGATATTTTGCCCGTGTGGTAATCAATTGCTTTATCATATCTTCCCGAACATGGAATGGATATTCGTATTTATTACCGTCTTCGCCAGGGAAAAATATGGTTGGAATGGCGTCATAATTACCATCGTTATTGAAATCCTTTCCATATATTTTCAATGGTTCTAAATCCGTAGCCCGATTCAGCGAGTTTAACCCTACATTTCCAGCTAAATAATCAGTATCGCCATCGTTGTCAAAATCACCACCAGCAAGGCTGTTCCACCAACCAAATTGGTTGTCTAATTCCGTTTTTATTATTGAAAACTTCCCTTTTGTATTTTTTAAAAATTTAATTGGCATCCATTCGCCAGCCAATGCCAAATCAAGTTGTCCATCATTGTCATAATCTGTCCAAAGGGCATCGCATACAAGGCCAATATTTTGTAAATCAGGTGCTTGTGATTTTGTAACATCACTAAATTTTACAATATTACCTTTTGAATCGTTACGCAAAATATAACTTGAAGTAGCTTTTGGATAGTTTTCAGGTATAAATCTGCCCCCAATAAAAAGGTCTAAATCACCATCGTTATCAAAGTCGGCGGCCTTTACGCATGAGCCAGATTTTAGTAAGATGGGTAATGCTGTTTTATTTTGCACAAAAATCCCGTTTTCATTGATAAAAAGCCGATCCTGATAGTTTGGGGATGTTTTTACAAATTCTGCGCCCCCACTTACAATATATAAGTCAAGGTCATTGTCATTGTCAACATCAATTAATAGTGAGCCAGCATCTTCTTCTGTTTTAAGTGTATCTGTGCCAGGCAAAAGGTCTTTTTGTTCAAACTTTCCAGATTTTAACTGAATTAAAAACTTCCCTTTTCGGTAGTTTGAGCCCCCAATAAATACATCATCAAGTCCATCGCCATTTACGTCCCCAACAGCTAAGGAGGGGCCATATTGGCTAAGCTTATGTGGTAATAATTTCTGATAGTTGAAGTCAATAAAATCGAGCTCATTATGTACATAATTGATTCCTAATGAGTCTGTTATGTCTGTAAATATTTTATTGTCTTTTATTGGCAAAGCAATGGTTGGAATGAAATTCGCATTTTGAGCTTTTACCCAAATTGTTTGGTTTGCTTTTACATTTTTTAACACTTGTTGTTTGCCATTTTGCCATATTATTTTCACTTCATCAACTATATTTTCTTTTCCCAAACCAAAATGTGCAACTGCTTCAACTGTGCTCAAATAACCTCGGAAAGGTGAGTTTTCGTATAACATTTTTGTTTCCCCATTGGGGGTCAGTGGACTGTTTTTTTCGCCATTTTTCATTGAAATTTCCACAATTGCACCTAATCCTTGCGTATTTAAAGAATCACCCTTGAACTTGATATTCAAGTAGTTAGTGTCTTTTATTTTCTTATCAACCAACTGATTCTGATACACAAAAGCGGAGTCGTTTATATTATTTACAATATAATCCATATCGCCATCAAGATCCAAGTCGGCATAAGCTGCACCGTTTGAAAAACTTGGCTGGTCATTTCCCCAGCTATCTGTAACATTTGAAAAAAGAGGAGCTGAACCTACCGAATTTCCAATGTTTTTAAAGGCATAATTTTTAATTTTTACTTGAGGAATCATGTCTAAAAGATATTGATTACCCGCTATATTACCCGACTCATTTCTAAAAGTAATAAAATCATGGTCAGTGATATCTTTGGGAAAGCCATTGGTAACTATTATATCACGGTAGCCATCATTATCAAAGTCCATCAAAAGAGGGCACCAACTCCAATCTGTTTCAGCTATGCCTGACAAAAGCGAAATTTCACTGAAAATTTGTTGGTCCGAATTTGGCTTTCGACCTTGATTCAACTGAAAAGTATTGCGCACATATTGATACTGAAAGCCATATTGTTCATTGTTTTGATAGGTCAAATAATTGTTGGGCATCATCAACATCTTTTTGCGATAATTGTCTTCTGGCAACATATCTAAGGCAAATATATCAGCCAAGCCATCGTTATTCATATCGGCATGGTTGGCGCCGGCGCTTCGCTG
>JANMZR010000399.1:0-12696 GCA_031383555.1 Cytophagaceae bacterium
TAATAATGGAAAAGGTAGTACATCATTTTTCAACAGTTCAAGTATAGTTTTATTATTGAGAAAGAAATAATATTCCTTTTTAGAGTTTTTATCTGTACAATGCAAATAATCTATTAAATACTCAATAAAATCAGGTAAATGACCCGAAGCGTTGCTATCGTATATTAATATTTTTTCAGTTACCAAAATTTTTAATTTGTTACCTAATTAGGCTTAATATGGATTTACTTTATTGTCTTAAACGAATTTTTTACACAAAAATTTGAGATTTACTTTACTTGATTTCGTTTATATTTTTATAGTTTTCGTCAATATGTTTATTTAAAAAAATCAATAGTTAAAACAGTTTTTGCTTTTTAAAAATAATAATTAATGGAATAAAATAAAAAAACATGAATATGAACATTGTCATCCAAAATATACCCGATAATCCAAATTTATCTAAAAATAATATTTTTATGAAAATTGAAAGAGTAACAGCTAGTAAATAGAATAAACTAGTTTTTTTTACAAAAATACTAGTTAGTCCTATATAGGAAATCAAACAATTCATATTCAAATAAAATATATAGGCACATAACGCAAATATCATTGAGCTTGAAAGAACAATAGAATCGTTTATCCAAAATTTAATAATAATTTCAGCTCCAAAAAATAATATGCATGCTCCTAAAAATGAGGCAATTAAAACTAAAAAAATATTTCTCGAAACATTTTTCTTTATCCAATTATATTCCTTTTTTGCTATTGCCTCATTAAATGCAGGTAAAAAGGCTGGAATAATAATTTGTACTGGAAGGATAAGGATATTTACTAATTTCGTTCCAATTGTGTAAATGGAAACCTCACTTAAACCTAGAGTCTTAGCAATAATTATAGAATCGGCACTTTGGAAAATTAAATTTGTAATTTGTAATAAAAAAAAAGTTCCCCCGCCAACCAACAAACTTTTATAGTTTCTTAGTACTGCAAAATCAAATTTTGGAAAAAGGTTTGGTCTTAATATTAGAAATTGGTACGAAAAATTTAGAATCATAAAAATTGTATTTGTTCCGTAAATCCCTAAAATTAGAAGTGGAAGTGCCGATTTTAGCTTAATAAAGACAAAAACTAAAATAAAACCCACTAAAGTGCTTGCACTTAACCAAATTTGATTGATATATCCTTGTTGAAACCCATCCTGAATGCGTTGAACCAACCCGAAAGGAAATGATAGCACAAAACAGGTGAAGAAAAATAAAACCGAAAGTTTTGATTCATTACCATATTTTCCATCAGGAATATTAAAAAAACTATCCCAAGAGGTAATTGGAAAAATTATGAAAAAAATAATGAGTAAAATTCCTACAATGAATAATAATAAATAAAAAACGCCAGAAATGAGTTGTTTTAGTTCTGTTAATTTATTAGAAACTAATAGTGCGGGTATTTTATTTTGCACTCCCATGCCCATTCCCAAATCTGCAAAACTCATTAACCCAAGAAACGAAATAATTGTCATCATTAACCCGTATCTTTCTTCCCCTAAATAGTTGAGCGTAAGGGGTACCATTACAATACCAGTTACAATTTGAATAATTCTAGTAATTCCAGAAGCTAAAGTTGTAAGACCAATTGCTTTTAACCTATTATCTTTTTTTAATTTAATAAATAGGTAATTAATTCTGTTTTTAATTTCATTATTTATCACAATCTAGCATCAACTTTAGAAATATCTACTATAGATTTTATATCAAAGAATATGGCTTCTTTTTTATTTATTATTTTTGTAAGAAATGGTAAAAATAATTCATGTGCAACCGCTAATACCAAAGCACCATATCCAGTACCAATTTCATCAATCATTTCAATCCCGTATTCCTCCTTCACTTCTTCTTTATTGGCCCAAGGGTCAAAAACATCTACTCCAAGCCCAAATTGCCTTAATTCTTCATAGATATCAACCACTCTAGTATTTCTTATGTCAGGGCAATTTTCTTTAAAAGTTACACCTAAAATGAGGGCTTTTGAACCTTTAATTTGTATGCCTTTGGCAATCATTAATTTAATTACTTTATTGGCTACGAATATGCCCATATTGTCGTTTACACGCCTTCCTGCACCAATAACTGCTGGAAAATAACCAAGACTTTCAGCTTTATGAATCATATAATAAGGGTCAACCCCTATGCAATGCCCGCCTACTAGTCCTGGCTTAAATTTCAGAAAATTCCATTTGGTACCAGCCGCTTCCAAAACTTCAGTAGTATCTATTCCCATTCGGTCGAAAATAAGTGCTAGTTCATTTACAAATGAAATATTCACGTCTCGTTGGCAGTTTTCTATAAGTTTAGCAGCCTCCGCAACTTTTATAGAAGGTGCTTTATAAGTGCCCGCTTCAATAATTGTGTTATACAATTGGTCAACAAAATCTCCAATTTCAGGTGTAGACCCTGACGTAATTTTTAAAATTTTGGTAAGAGTATTAATTTTATCCCCCGGATTTATCCTCTCAGGCGAGTACCCACAATAAAAATCCTTATTAAATTTTAAGCCTGATTCTTTTTCTAAAACGGGTACACAATCTTCTTCGGTGCAACCTGGGTACACTGTTGATTCGTAGATAACTATATCGCCCTTTTTCAAAACCTTTCCAACAGTTTTACTGGCTGATAATAAAGGGGTTAGGTCAGGTTTTTTGAATTTATCAATTGGTGTTGGTACGGTAACAATATAAATGTTGTAGGCCTTTAGTTTTTCAAATTCATTTGTAAAACTAAGGTTTGAAGCACTACTAAGCTCTACTTCTGAGATTTCTTGCGTACGATCGTGACCTTTGTCTAGCTCTGAAATTCTTTGGGTGTTTATATCAAAGCCAACTACAGGATATTTCTTGCTAAACTCAACAGCCAGCGGAAGCCCCACGTATCCCAATCCAATAATAGCAATATTTATTTTTTTTGTGTCGAAAGTCATTTAATATTAACAATTATTACTTTTAATGCAACAATTTAACCGCAAATGTAAAGATTTTTGCCTTGATTTTTGAGAAATTTTGGTCAAATAAATAAACAAACTTACTTTTGAAGGCAAGTTTTTTAAAATATAAATCGCTAAATGAGTTTAATAAAGGAAAATATTGAATTGGAATTTTTAATTGAGGCCACTAATCAAAGTTTATTGGATAGGCCTAAAAAGGAATCAATTGAACTAAATTATTTAAATATAATTAATTGGGAAAAAGCAACAGATCTTGCTGAAAAACATGGACTTTTACCTATGGTTTTTAATTTTACCAGCCAATTAAAAATTGAAAGCAAAATTGTTAAAAGGTTTGAAAAAAATGCTAGAGAAAACACTATAAATAATTTATTTACATCAAAAGCCTATAATTATACCATAGATTTATTTATAAAAAATCAAATTGAAGTTTTACCATGTAAAGGTCATTTATTCCTTTCTGAGCTTTATAATGGAAAGCAATTAAGGGAAATTGCTGATTTAGATATTTTAGTAAAACCTGAGGATGCGTCCAAAGCTTTGGGAATACTTACAGCCGATAATTACATCTTTTATGATGTGAATAAAGAAACCAAATTAACTACAGACGAGCTTATAAACTTAATTCCCAATGTAATTGGAATGAATGAAACCACATTGCTAAAAAATATTAATGGGAATAATGCTTTTATCGACTTTCATTGGGGCTTTCATTATGGTTTTTTGCCGTATAAAATTGATTTGAATTGGCTTTTTGAAAACAAAAGAACGATTTTTATCAATAATTTTCCTAGTCCTTGTCCATCCAATGAAGCCATGTTTACGATGCTAATCATCCATCATGCAGGGACAGACATCTGGATGAAACTAAAATACATGGCTGACCTCCTGGCTTTTATGGAAACTAAAGGAAAGGAGATTAATTGGCCAAAAATGTTAGAAAAATTAGCTGAAATGAATCTGAAAAGGCCAAGTTTAGTCGGCTTTTTTCTTTTGAAACATTATTTTGATTACCAAATTCCGAAGGAAATTGAATCAGAATTTGATGCTGAAAAAATAAACCATAAATTAATATTGCCCATTATTGATTATTGGGAAAACTGTTACAATATTCTTTCACTCAAGGGTCGCTTGAAATATGAAAAAATTCTTTGGAGTATTCAGGATGTGGGTTTTAGTCGCTGGAAATACTTTAAGGAAATGTTTAAAATGTATTTGATTCCCAACCCGATTGAAAGCAAAAGATTAGTTACCTTTCCAGATAATTATTATTTTTTGAATGGGCTGTCTAAAGTTGTTACGTACTTATATAAACGAGGGTTTGGGAAAGTGATTCGTTGAGAGCTCCTTAAATCCCACGATGAGGGACTTTAAACAATAATAAGATTTTTCTATCGTCTAGATTACAAATCGGAGAGATGTTCCACAATTCTCACAGCAGCCTTTCCATCCCAAAGCTCAGGAATGCCACCTTTTTTCCAATTTCCAGAAAAAAGTTTATCAAGTGCTGGTTTTATGTTTTTCGGATTGGTGCCAATAAGTTCGTTGCTGCCTATTGTAATGGTTTCTAGGCGCTCTGTATTGTCTCTAAGTGTAAGGCAAGGAACATTTAAAACTGTGGTTTCTTCCGTTATTCCTCCCGAATCAGTGATTACAGCTTTTGCATATTTTACCAAATAATTGAATTCCAAATAGCCCATAGGCTCAGAAAAAATGAGATTTTTGGCAGAAATCCCCAAGTTTTCTACATTCTTTTGTGTGCGTGGGTGAACAGGAAAAATAATAGGCAGTCCGTTTGAATTATCAATAATTTCATTCAAAAGCTCTTTTAATTTTGTCACCCCATCCACATTGGCTGGCCGGTGAAGGGTAAGTACGAAATAATTTTTCTCTGCTAAATTATTTTCATCAAATAGTGTTGGCTTTTTTAAATTTGGCAAGTTTTTCAGTAATGTATCAATCATTGTATTGCCAACGAAAATTATTTTATTTTCCGATACGCCAGAGATTCTGAGGTTTGAGCTAGCAACTTCTGAAGTTGTATAAAAATAATCAGTAATAGCGTCTGTTACTAATCTATTGATTTCCTCTGGCATGCTCACATCGCCTGATCGTATGCCCGCCTCTACATGCGCAACTTTCATATTGGCTTTTTTGGCGACTATTGCACAAGCCATTGTTGAAGTAACATCTCCAACTACCAAACATAAATCGGATTGTTTTTCGGCCAAAAGTTTTTCATAACCAATCATAATGGCAGCAGTTTGCTCTGCCTGGCTTCCACCACCAGCCCCTAAATTGATATCGGGAGCAGGAATTCCCAATTCCTCAAAAAAAGAACCTGACATCTTTTTGTCATAATGTTGACCAGTATGTATAAGTCTGTATTTCAGCGAACTACTTAGTTCTTGAGATTTTTTAATAGCCTCAATAATTGGGGCAATTTTCATGAAATTTGGACGTGCGCCTGCAATAATGTCGATTAGCAATGTATTTTTTGAGGAGTTTTGTTACTAGAAAAAAAATTATTGTTTGTTTTTTTACAAATTTAACAACTAATTTTTTGCCTTTAAGTTTATGGCAATAAAATCAATAAAAAAACAAATAACTCACCAAAATGGCCGTCACAATCCCTGCTAAATCGGCTAAAAGGCCTGCCCAGAGCGTATAGCGGGTGTTTTTAATATTTACCGAGCCAAAATAAAGTGCCAATACATATAAAATTGTATCGGCTGAGCCTTGAAAAACACAGGCTAAACGACCAGCAAAGGAGTCGGCTCCGAAGGTTTTCATGGTGTCAATCATCATGGCTCGGGAGCCGCCGCCGCTTAATGGGTGCATTAAAGCAGTTGGTAATGCATCAGTAAAGGCTGTATTTAAACCCATATTTTCAAAAATAAACTTCATGCCATCAACTATATAAGTTAATACACCTGAATTACGCAAAGCACTGATGGCCAATAGCATACCAACCAAATAAGGGATAATTTTCACCGAAGTTTCAAAGCCTCCTTTTGCACCCTCAATAAAGCTGCCAAACACATCAACTTTTTTCAAATAACCCCCAATTAGAAATGATATGATAATTGAAAACAACAGGAAATTGCTAAAAACAGTCGATTGAATTTGAAGTTGGTCTTTTGGTAACGATGAAAAATACCAAAGTAATAATACAATTCCCAAGGTAATTCCACCCAACCATTTTAATATAGTTACATCAAAAAGATTGATTTTCTGCTTGATAGCCACAAAAATAAGCCCTGTCACTGTGGCCACATAAGTAGCTATTAAACAGGGTATAAATACATCGGAGGCATCGGCAGCACCATAAATCGACCGTTGGGCCATAATGCTCAAGGGTATCAGAACTGGGCCTGCACTGTGCAGCACCATAAACATTATTTGTGCGTTGGAAGCTGTTTCTTTATCAGGATTTAATTCTTGCAAACTTTGCATCGCTTTCAAACCAAATGGTGTTGCGGCATTGTCTAGTCCTAACATATTTGAGCTGAAATTCATTATCATCTGACCATTTGCTGGATGATTTTTAGGAATGTCTGGAAATAATTTTGCAAAAAAAGGGCCAGTTAATCTAGCTAAAAATCGAGTAGCACCTGCTTTTTCACCAATATTCAAAAGGCCCATAAAAAAGGTCATTACGCCAGCTAATGGTAAGGCTATTTTCATAACAGCCATTTCGGCTGAGTCAAACATTCCATCCATAATGAGTTTAAATATTTCAGTATCTCCTAAAAAAATCAGTTTAAAAAGCGCTACAACAAAGGCCAATACAAAAAATACAATCCAGAGATAATTGAGTGCCATCAGATTTGGGTTTAGTAAACAAAAGTCGTAAATAAAAAGGATTCTTTAAAATTCCATAGAACCAAAAATCATTTTAAATAGTATAATCAAATAAAATAATCCAATTTAAGACCTGCTTACATGTTGGATAGAATTCAAAGAGACCCAACTGCACATGGTTTATGCCAAAAGGCAAAACAAAATTGCGAAATGTTTATATTACTAATTTCAATATCATCATATGGCTGATTAGAGAAATAGTTTCTCCAATTAGTTAAAATTTATTATGATTTTGTAAATTGAGTTATAAATATGGATTTATGACTAAATTTTCTTTTTATTGGCATCTGTTTTTGATTTTAATAATTTTTGGCTGTGCTAGCCCTAAGAAAGACGAAGCAATAATAGAAAAAAGGGTTGAAATTTTATTAGATTCTTTATCAAAAAAAGGTGATTCACTTAATATTATTTCATCAAAACCAACTTTGGCCAATGAAGAAATTGTATCAATTGACACTGCCCAATGTATTTACGAGGCTACTATAAAAAATCAGGGGCTCATAAATATAGTTGAAATTAATCCTAATATTTTTGTTGATCTTAAATATTCAAGTACCGATAATTTTGTTGGAAAAGATGTATATGGTTGCTTATCAAATTGTTATCTGCAAAAAAAAGCGGCTGAAATGCTTTCTGAAGCTTCAAATTATTTGAAAAATGAAGACGATTCCCTTCGACTTTTAATTTATGATGGCGGTCGACCTCATTCAATTCAAAAAATTCTATGGAATTCGTTGCCGCAATATAAACCATCCATCCGTAAGACTTTTGTGGCTAATCCTGAGGAGGGCTCCATACATAATTATGGTTCGGCAGTTGATTTAACAATTGCTAATATCGACGGGGTACCACTCGATATGGGCACAAAATATGATTTTTTTGGGGAATTGGCTTACCCAAAATTTGAAAATAAATTTTTAAGAGAAGGCAAACTCTTTCAAAATCAAGTAAATAATCGGATTTTATTGAGAAAAGTAATGCAGAAAGCAGGCTTTACCGCTATTGAATATGAATGGTGGCATTTTAATGCTGTTTCTCGAGCAAAAGCTAAAAGTATTTATAAAATAATTCCTTAAAAATTTACAATAATTATTTCAAAATTCCATCATCAATTGGGCTTTGGGTAGGCGTGAAAGTAGCCGTTGAGTCTGGGATATTTTTACCGCAATCTAAGGAAACAGCCATGTCGGAAGGCCTTATAAAATAAGACTTTTTCAAGCCTAATTCTTTATCAGCAAAGGCTTTTTCCATAAAGTTGGCAAAGGCTGGCATGGCTTGTCTTGACCCTTGACCCAAAGCCAGGGACCTAAAGTGAATACTACGGTCGTCGCCACCTACCCAAATACCAGCCACTAAAGCATTTGTTACACCCATATACCAAGCGTCAGAGAAATTTGATGTTGTACCCGTTTTACCGCCCACATCATTGCCTTTTGTGAAATTGTATTTATTTAATGCTTGTGAAGTGCCACCTGGCTCTTGTAGGACGCCTTTAAGCATATGCAACATTTGATAGGCAACATCTTTGCTTATAGCATCACGAGTTTTAGAGTATTTTTCCACTAAAATATTTCCATGTTTGTCTTCGATTCGAGTAATAATAATGGGCTCAGTATATACACCTTGGTTCACAAAAGTGCAATAAGCTGATACCAATTCATAAAGAGAAACTTCACCTGCACCTAAGCATAATGAAGGTACTGGGTCTAATTTGCTAGTTATGCCCATTTCATGTGCATATTCTACTACCTTTTCGGGCCCAGTTTTTTTCATTAAATAGGCAGCAACAGTATTTACTGAGCGACCCATCGCTCGACGGAGGGTCATATTTTGCATGGAATAAACACCTTCTGAATTTTTTGGAGTCCAATCATTTACAAGTCCGTCTTCAGCACCAAAGGTTACGGGTTCGTCCTTTACTGTATCGCAAGGTGAAAACATATTATTTATAAATGCCGTGGTATAAATAAAAGGCTTAAAAGTGGAACCGGGTTGTCTTTTACTTTGGCGCACATGGTCAAATTTGAAATATTTGAAATTGATACCGCCTACCCAAGCTTTCAAGTGCCCATTTTTAGGATCCATAGCCATAAAGCCAGTATTGAGAAATCTTTTGTAATATTTTATAGAATCAATTGGCGTTAAAAGCGTGTCTTTTTCACCTGCCCATGTAAAGACCCGCATTTTCACCCGAGTGTTCATCACTTTATTTATGGCTACCATGTCATCACCGAATTCTGTTTTTAACTCTTGGTAGCGTTGGGTACGCTTGGCCACATTAAATATGAAATTTTTTATTTCATGACCTTCTGCATCCACCCATGGATTTCTACGGCCCCAATGGGCATCAAATTTCTTTTGTTGGTCCTTCATATGCTCCTCAATAGCCTCTTCAGCATATATCTGGAGTTTTGAATTAACGGTAGTATATATTTTTAACCCAGAAGTGTATATATTTAATTGATCACTTTCAGTCCGGGATTGATTCAACTCATCAATCATTTTTTCGATATCATCTTGGCTAACAGAAGTTAAATACGGCGCTAAACTTGTGTTATGGTCGTCATATTTGAAATTCAAATCTAAGGGTTTTGACTGGAGAGAAATGGACTTCGCTTGGTCGATATATCCGTATTTTGCCATTTGACTTATCACTACGTTTCTTCTCGCAAGGGCGTTTTCGGGTCTGTTTCTGGGGTTAAATTGAGTAGGATTTTGCAACATACCTATCAAAAGAGCTGCTTGATGTTGAGATAATTGCTTAATATCTTTGTTAAAATAAATTTTAGCCGCCGATTTTATTCCGAATGAATTGTTGCCAAAACTAACGGTATTCAAATACATATCAACAATTTCTTGCTTAGTATAATTGCGTTCTAATTTAATAGCCGTAATCCATTCTTTGGTTTTTATAATAAATAGATTTACAATTGGCACCATATCTAATCCTCCTCTATATTTTTGGGTACGGGTATCAAAAAGATTTTTAGCAACTTGTTGTGTCAAAGTACTGGCACCTCCTTTACTTTTATTTGCCATTAATATTCCCATGGCCGATCGCAAAAGGCCTCTCGCATCTATACCCGAATGCTTAAAAAGGCGTACATCTTCTGTAGCAATTAGTGCATTGGTGATGGTTTCTGGTAGTTCTCGGTATTCAACAAGTGTTCTGTTTTTTAAGAAATATTTTCCTAAAACTACATTGTCTTCAGAGATAAGTTCAGATGCAAGCTCACTTTCAGGGTTTTCCAGATTTTTTAGGCTCGGCATGCCTCCAAAAAGCCAAAAGAAATTGTAATTGACGGCCACTACGAATAAAATAAGTCCCAAAATCCCATATATGGCTGTTTTCCACATAGTTCGGATTGATTTATTATAATTGCCGGGCAAAAATTCAAACATAGTTTTGATTAATTATTATGGAATATTTTTTATTTAATTAATAAGTTCTAAAACTTTTTTTCGTTAGTATCAACTTCAATTTTAGGAGAAACAGCATTTTTCATTTCTTTTGCCAATGGTACTAAACTACTTTTTGTATGGCCAATTAAAAACTCATCAAGTGCAACTAAATAGTTTTCTTTTGATTGCATTTTAGCAAATAATAATACTTTTAAAAAGGCAAATTTATCTTCCAAGAGGCTTCCCGGGAATTTTTTCATAGAATCTTCAACAATTGAAATGGCTTCAGGATATTTGCTTATTTGATAGCTTGCATAAGCCGATTCATACGCTTTTTTTGCTTGCACTTCTTCGTTATTAGAAAGGTTTTCATTTCCACGATTAATTTTTCTAGCAAAAAATGTGTTTGGGAAATTTTTGTTAAGTTCATTTTTCCAAAAGTCTTGTTTTGAATTGCCTTCGTTGAGTAATACTAAAAAATAAATTGCCTCCGCAGCAAAATCAGATTTCGGGTTTAGCACTAAAAGTTTTTCAAATGAATCAATAGCATTTTGATTTTCCAGCAAGTACAATTTATATATTTTGCCCAAATTAAATAGTGCTTCTTCCTTTTTTACTTTTGAGGTAGCAATATCCTTCTCGGTTTTCGGTAATTTGGCCAAAATTTCCTTTTTCAAACTTTCTATTTTATTCTCATCCGTTTCTGTCTCAACTATTGAAACAGAATCGATTTCTGTTTTCGAAGCATTGCTATCAAAATTAAAATTACTTTTTGTTGCTCTGCGCCAGTCGTCTTCTAACTTTCGTTGCCCCCATTTTTGTGTAAATTCTATGCGGCCAGCCATTAGTGCATTTTCGTTATACAAATACCAAACGGAATTAGGGTCACTAGCTATGCTTGTTTTTACCACAGCCCTTGCTGCATTGGCCTTCTGTGCTACTTGAATATCTTTCTTTTCTTTTTCTAGATTTTTTTTAATGCTTTCATTCAAGTAGGTGTCCAAATCAATCGAATCCATAGCTGCCATTCTTTGAAGGCTGTCCTCTGTTTTTATTATATTTTTTTGAACAGAAAAGTCGTCTAAAGCTCTTTTTCTATCTGCAATTTTTTCAAATTCCTTTGAATTGGGGGGCAATAATACTAATGCACTATCATAATATGCTTTAGACTTTTCATAATTTTGAAGCCTAAAATAATTAATGTCACCCAGTTTTAAATAGGCATTCGCTACGTTTTGATTGCCTTGCCCTGTTGATTTTGCCGCTTTTTGCAAATACTCAATTGCTTTCGGCAAATCCCCATTTTTCTCTTCTATTAATGCCATTGAAAAATACAATTTATCTAATAAGTCGATATTTTTACGATCTTTCGAAAGCTTATTGAAAGTTTGTTGCATACTTGAGCCAGGCGAAAACATCATCTTATTCAAATCGGCATAAAAAGCCAAATCGTAGGAGGGGTTGTTTTTCAAAACTGCGGTATAATGCCGAGAAGCATTACGAGTATCGCCCAATTTTTCATACATTTGACCAGCTGCAAAATGTACTCTGGCCTTTTTATCGCCTTTTTTCATCATTGGTAAGGCTTCATCTAAAATAGCTGTGGACAATTTATACTCTTTATTTTTTTGATGAACCAAGGCCTTTGTTAGGTAAAAATCTCTTTCATTTTTATTACTTAGAGGCTGTTCTTTTAAAATTTCTGCAACACGTAAAGCTGTATTTTCATCCCCAGATTCAAAATAGCACCTCATTAGGTGAATCATTGCCTCATGTTTTTGGTCTTCTTTAGATGCTTCCGAGTTTACATATTTAAAAGTTTCAATGGCATTAATATAATCACCTTTATAGAGGCGAGCGATGCCTATTAAATTATACGAGTCACCCAAATATTTTGAATTTTGGTGCTTTTCGGCAATTAACGACGATTTTTTTATTATGGCATCCAATTGAGTGGCAACACCTTTAGCAGCAATGGAATCCAAGGGAATAAGTATTGGAATTATTTCTGAGTAATTGTCTTTATATTGTTTGTTTAGTTCTACTTCAGCAACTTTTAGGTTATCTTTGGCTTGTAAATAAGCATTGTATTTGGAGTTGAAATTATGCCATTTAATACTCCTCGATTTATTACTAAATTGTGAGCAAGAAATTAGAAATAGAAAAAAAAGTAAGAAAAATGGCTTGAGCATTAATGTTTAAATCTTAATTGGAATTTCTCAAAAATAAATTTGACTACAAAAAAACGTTAAAAGTGAATAAAAAGTACTCAATTATTATACCAATACATTGAATTATTTAATTTTTAAAATGGTTTGGGGCTAATATTTATGAAAATCAAGGCTAAAGATAATAATAAGGGATTGAATCCTTTTTTAAAATATTCAGGAATTGGAATGCAATTGCTTTTTACTATTGCTGCTGGCTTATGGATAGGTATGAAAATTGATT
>JANMZR010000411.1:0-1588 GCA_031383555.1 Cytophagaceae bacterium
TGCAACGAAAATAAGAAATAGAATCCAAATCTTTATAGAATAGAATATAAAAGGGTTGAAAAACTATTGAAAGGTTATTTTTAAGCAAAAAAAACTGGATAATTCAATATTAAAATTGACATCCAGTTTTTTTTTAAAAATTAAATAAAATCGGCTACTTAGAAATGTAACTTAAAAACTGATTTTTTATATCGTCGCTAATGAATTTTCCCCCATAAAATACTGTTATGGTTTTCGAATTTGTGTCCTTTATTCCTCTCGATTCAACACATAAGTGGTTAGCTTCTAGCATAACAGCCACATTTTCAGTTTGAAGCACAATCTGAAGCTCTTTCCCAATTTGGTTAGTAAGCCTTTCCTGTACTTGAGGTCTTTTTGCGAAATATTGTACAATACGATTCAATTTTGAAAGGCCTATCACCTTGTCAGCACCCATATATGCAACGTGAGCCATACCATAAAAAGGCACAAAATGATGTTCACAATTACTATAAAAAGTGATATCCTTCTCTACAAGCATTTCTTTATAGCCAAACTTATTTTCAAAAAGAGTTGCTTTAGGGAAATTTCGAGCATCTAAGCCGCTAAAAATTTCCTTTATATACATTTTAGCCACTCTTCTTGGAGTGCCTTTCAATGAATCGTCGTTCATATCAAGGCCCAAGGTTTTCATTATTTCATAAAAATTAGATTCAATTTTTTTTATTTTTTCATCGTCAGATAGTTCAAACGCATCTGGCCTAAGTGGTGTATTATAGTCAAGTCTGCTATATTGATTTAATTCTTTTTCCATTCTTCTTTGTTAGTTTTTTAGTTCTTAAGCTTACTATTTAGTCTAATAACATTTTCTCCTACTAATTTATCGTCATTTTCAGCTATTCTAAGCTGGATATTGTACGAAATTTCTTTCAGTTTCATACAAAGTAATCTCCAAATCTAAATTATCGGGTATATTAGGCCTCATTATTTCATAAATCACAACCGATATATTTTCGGCAGTTGGATTTAAATTTTGAAACTCTGGTAAATCTAAATTCAGGTTTTTATGGTCAAATCGATTGGTAACTTTTTCCCGAATTAAATCGCTAAGCACTTTCATATCAAATAAATAACCTGTTTCAGGGTCTATTACTCCCGATAATTTTACGATTAAATCATAATTATGTCCATGAAAGTTGGGGTTATTACATAAACCAAAAACTTTATTATTTTTTTCGTCTGACCAAGCCTTTATATAAAGTCGATGGGCAGCGTTAAAATGTTCTTTTCTGAAAACAGAAATTCTATTTGAAGCCAAGTAATTAAAAATTAAACTGTGAAATTTATTTATTCATTTTTTGGATGTATTGCCGAATGCCGTTACAAAGTATGTGTACAACACAATTCAAACAAATAAGAAAGATATATTACTAAATACCAATATAATTTAAACATTGGCAATTGAATTATTGTTCAAAATCAAAAATTATATTTTTGCAAATTATGAGAATCGCAATAATATTTCTACGAATTCAAATTATTAAAAGCAATCCAAATATTATTTCAATTAAAGTTATATAATGTTCATTATCAATTAGTTAAATTGATG
>JANMZR010000442.1:0-18736 GCA_031383555.1 Cytophagaceae bacterium
TTTTTCTCAGCATGAGCCTCCTCAAAAGTTAAAATATTTTTCAAAACCAATTTATCTATTTCTTCATTTGCCCATGAATCATAGGTTAATAACTCATTGGACAAAATTCAGTATCCAACCTTTTTACTTTCATTTAAAATATTATAATGAATATTACTCAAATAAAAGATTAATCTGGAATTGCACTACTTGAATTTGAATTGAACCTATCCGAAATTGACAATAATTTAAACTCTTGATTCATATTATTTTAGTAATTTTGAAAAAAAATAAAATTCAATACCAATGATAAACATACAAGTAAAAGAAAATAGCTCACAAGCGAAATCATTTATAGAATATGCCAAAACACTTCCTTTTGTGAAAATCGAAGAAAAAAGCCCTTATGATCCAAAGTTTGTAAAAAAAATTAAGGATGCAGAAAAAAGAGGTAATTATACTGAAATAGATGCAAATAATATATGGGAAAGTTTAGGCTTGAAATAGAAGAAATAGCCAAGCAGGATATTGCAAAACATTTTAAAGTTGGCAATAAATCAACCTTAAATAAAATTGAAACTATTTTAAAGGAATTATCTGAACATCCTCATACTGGAACAGGTAAGCCCGAGAAATTAAAGCATGATTTGAAAGGTTACTGGAGTAGGCGAATAAATCAAAAAGATAGAATAATTTACAGAGTTGAAGAAAATATTGTTACTGTTTTTGTTGTTTCTGCAATGGGGCATTATGATAATAAGTGAAAAGGCTAAAATATTTATAATTAATTGATTAACAATAGGTTAAAGGTTGGAATCGTGTTAGGGTTACAATTTTCAATTGTCAGTTTTTCGTCAGTCTATTGAAAGTACTTAAATTAAATAATTGAATTACAGGTGATTATAAAAATAGTTCGAATCCTGATGGGATCACTAAAAAAGCCTGATAATCGTTTGATTGTCAGGCTTTTTTGATTTAATATGTTTGTATTTAATCGTTTGATTATCAGGCTTTTTTGATTTAATATAGTTCGTATTTAATCGTTTGATTGTCAGGCTTTTTTGATTTAATATAGTTCGTGTTTAATCGTTTGATTATCTGGCTATTTTGTTAATTACCACTTCTTAAACATCCTATAATCTTTCTTCGGCTTATTGGGGTCACGGGGCTTGTTTTGGTTGTTTTGAACTTCTCCCAAAAGCTGATTGGCAAGGTCTGGTCTTTTAAGTATTGTAAGCCTATTTCTAATCCAACTTTTAAATTCTGGCTTGTACCAGAAGAAATATTTGTTTTGGTTTTGCTTTTCCTCTCGGGTTTTTGCAGTATGAATAGGTTGTAAGGTATATGGATGCACGCCAGTATAATAGATTACCTCTGCCACAGTCATAGGTGTTGGGGTAAAGTCCTGAACCTGCTCAAGGTTAAAGCCCAAATCTTTCGTTTCGCAAGCCAAATTGGCCATGTCTTCTTCCTCGCATCCTGGGTGTGAACTGATAAAATAGGGAATTAAAGGCTGTTTTAGGCCATGTTTTTCCTGAATTTTATCGTATTTTTCTTTGAATTTCCTAAAATATTTGAATGATGGCTTTCGCATTACCTTCAAAGTAGCATCCGACGTATGCTCTGGCGCAACTTTCAAGCGGCCCGACACATGGCGAGTGACCAATTGCTCCATATATTCATCATGATTATTGTCTTTATTGTTTTTGTTGAAGTCGTCAACCAATAAATCATACCTAATTCCAGAACCAACAAAAGCTTTTTTAACATCTTTATGAGCATCTACTTTTTGGTAAATATTGGTCAATGGTTTATGCGAAGTATCCAAGTTTGAGCATATTACAGGATTGATACAACTCGGGGCTTGGCAACGAGCACATATTGATTCGTCCTTTCCCTTCATGCGGTACATATTAGCTGATGGGCCACCAAGGTCAGAGATATAGCCTTTAAATTCAGGGTGTTGTGTAATCTGATCCACTTCTTTCATGATTGATTCTTCCGATCTGGAAGCGATAAATTTGCCCTGATGCGCCGAAATAGTACAAAAACTACAACCTCCAAAGCAGCCACGGTGCATATTTATCGAAAACTTAATCATGTCATAAGCTGGTATCGCTCCACGATTTTTATACTTTGGGTGCGGCTGACGAGTATATGGCAAATCAAATGATTTATCCATTTCTGACTCATCCATAGTTTTGAAAGGCGGGTTTATTACCAGTGTTTTTTTTCCAACTTTTTGAATGATTCTATTGGCTTGCCATTTGTTTGATTCCACCTCTACTATTTTAAAGTTGGAAGCATACTTTATTTTATCTTTCAGGCAAACTTCGTGGCTGGCGAGTTCCAAAGTTTCCCAATTTTTATATTCTTCAACTTTGTCTTTTTCCAAAAAAGCTATTTGGTTTACATCTTTTATTTCGTTTAAAGGAATACCGGATTTCACTAGACTAAGTATCTCACGTAGAGGCTGTTCACCCATTCCATATACCAATAAATCGGCTTCTGAATCCTCCAAAATAGTTGGCATCAATTCATCTTTCCAATAGTCGTAATGGGTAACTCGGCGGAGGGAAGCCTCAATTCCGCCAATCAAAACGGGTACTTCAGGAAATAGTTTTTTGAGTATTTTCGAGTAAACAATTGTTGCATAATCTGGCCTGAAACCCGCCTCACCACCAGGCGAATAACTATCATTGGAGCGGCGGCGTTTGTTGGCGGTATAATGGTTCACCATCGAATCCATACAGCCAGCTGTTACGCCAAAAAAGTATTTGGGTGTACCTAATTTCTTGAAATCTCGAAGGTCATCCTGCCAATTGGGTTGAGGAATAATGGCTATTTTAAAACCTTCCGACTCAATAATTCTACCAATTACGGCTGTGCCAAAAGAAGGATGGTCAACATAGGCATCGCCCGATATTAAAATAACGTCAAGCTGGTCCCAACCACGCATCTCAACTTCTTTCTTTGTAATTGGTAGCCAACTAGTTAATGGCTTTTCTCGAACTGTAATCATTTTGCAAAATTAATCATATTAGCACTATATACCATGTGATTAACTGCAATACTGCAAATAAGGTTTGGAATCGGTTTGAATTTGTGCTTATTTGTTAAAAACTTTGATCGTTTTTGAAAATATGTTTAACTCATTTTTGAAATAAAATTAAGGCCATCCAATAATTTATCCAGCTCTCGTGTGGCTGTGTACACATGAGGAGTGATTCGAACGCCGTTCAGTTTTTCCCATTTTACAGGTGAGGTATGTATTTTGTATTTTTCGAAAAGTTTTGCTTCTATCTGGCCAGCTTCCATACCTTCAAAACCAACATGCGCTAAAGCACAAGATTGGCTTTTGTTTAATGGTGTATTCATTATTAGTTTCGGGATTTTCACGGCCTCTTTTGCCCAATAATCTTTCAAATAGCGCAATCTGGCCTCTTTTCGTTCATTGCCAATGGCCTGTTGAAAGTTTAATGCAGTGCCTATTGCCTGCTCAATTGGGAATGATCTTGTTCCTAAATTCTCGAATTTTCTGATATTATCTGAGTTGGGGTCGCCATTTGGTACTAAAGGATATATATTTTTTATTTTTTCTTTTTTAATCCATAACATACCCGAGCCAATTGGTGCTGAAAGCCACTTGTGAAGGCTGGTTCCATAATAATCACAATTTAAATCGGGAATTTTATAATCTAAATGTGCAAAAGAGTGCGCTCCATCCACTAATACTTCTACACTTCTTTTTTTAGCCTCGGTGGCTATTCTTTTTACTGGTAATATTTGGCCGTTCCAATTTACAATATGGGTAAGATGTATTATTTTAGTTTTTGGTGTAATTTTTTCTACATATTTTTCAACAATTTTTTCTTCATTTTCAATCGGCAAATCAATATCTATATAATTGAGAATGAGGCCATCACGTTGTTCTCTTTGGCGCCATGCATGTAGCATATTAGGGTAATCATATTTTGAAAGTACTATCTCATCGCCTTTTTGTAATGGCAGGCCGAGTATTATGGTATCAATAGATTCTGTTGCATTTCTGTTGATGGCAATTTCGTCGGGCAGTACACCAGCATATTTAGCTAAATTATCACGGAGTGGCTCTCGACCTTGGTCCATAATGCGCCACATATAATAGCTGGGGCCATCGTTGGCAATTTTATTGTTATGATCGAGGGCATCTTGCACTACTTTTGGGGCAGGACTAACCCCGCCATTATTCAAATTGATGAGTTGAGGCGAAACCGTATAAGCCTGACGAATCATGTTCCAATAATCTTCATCCTGACTAATTAAAATTGTAGACGCTGTAGGTTTATAGCTTTTTATGTTTGAAACTAAGTCGAAATTGGGTATTTTCAACAATGGAATCGATGAAAGACCAAAAGTTGATTTTAAAAGAAATGACCGTCGATTTTCCATTGGATGTTATGTTTTCTTTCAAAAATAATAGATTATTTTATTGAATTTTGGGTTTGGGCATTAATTTTCATAAAAGACAAATTGAAATTCGTGAAATTTTGAAACCCTCAGCCTAATTTCCCCAATTTTTCCATTACATTTTTTAAACTTTCTAAATTATGACCAGCTGAAAACAGACTTAAAAAGGGGAGAGCAGTTTGCATTGAAGCGGTGGAGGGAGTATAATTTTTGTTTCCTGCCAATGGGTTTATCCAAACGATGGCTTTTGCCCGCTTTTTAATTTTTTTGAGTGAATTTGCCAATTTATCAATTTCACCCGTATCCAAGCCATCACTCACTATAATCACAATAGTTTTTAAATCAATATTTTGGTTGAAATTCTTATTTACAAATTTGTCCAAACAATAACCTATTTTAGTGCCGCCTGACCAGTGAGGTACTATTTCACTTAAATTTTCTAATGTTTTTTGGAAGTCTCGGCCTTTCATTTCTGCTGAAACTTTGGAAATATCTGAGCTAAATACAAATAGATCTATTTTGGAGTATACCTTTTTGAACGCAAACATAAATTGGGTAAAAAAGCGACTGTACAATTCCATCGATCGGCTTACATCGGTTAAGAGTACGATTTTGGTTGGTTTGGGCTTTTTTTCTGTAAAATATAGTCGGTTTATCTCAGCGTCTTTGCTTAAATTTTTACGAATAGTCAATTTCAAATCAGGTTGATAGGCCTTATTTACTGCTAATTTTCTTCGACCTGGCTTTTTGCGCAATCTATTTACAAGGTTTTGAATCAGTTTTTTTGAAGCTGCAATGTCAGTTTCGGTATAGCTTGAAAAGTCTTTTTTTGTTAAAATCGTTTCCCCACCAAATGCGGAAAGTTCCTCTTCGCTATTTTTATTACCATGCAGCCAGTTTTTCAAGGATTGAAAAGAGGCTTCTGCACTTGGTTTTTGAATCGATTTTCCCTTTTTCGATTCCTTTATTTTGGCATCCACTGCTTTTCGACGCTCTTTGAAATAGTGTTCAAAATGATTATCGAATGAAATTAAAGTAGCTTTATCTGTTGGGAAAATAGACTTTAGTGTTAATTTAAATAGCTGACGGTCAGCCAAATGAAAGTCTAGAGACTCTAATGCTAAAGCTTCTCTATCTGGTGAAATATCAAAACCTTTGTTTCGGAGGTATCGACCAAAGTCAGTTATTTGTCCAGAAAGTGAATTGATTCGATAAACCATTTTATTGTTATCTGATGTTACGCTTTAATTTCTTTTCGAAAAAGACCCCTTTCGTCATGCGGCTATGCCAGCATGCCAGAGTTTCGCTCGTAAGTTTCGCACTTTGTGCTCACTTATCCGAGGGAAGGATTAGTCGCCAGCTTCGGGGAATTCCCTCCATGGAGGGTAAGCAATTACGAGAGTACGATGCTTACGAGCGCTTGCTCTGACGCAGTCGGCGTGGTGGGTTTTTATTTTTTTTTGTAACATGAGTTATTATTTGTAACACATTTTGTTTTATAGGATTTACCTTTTAAATACTCTCAAATTTTGAAATAATTCCCACTTTTTCCATCAATTCAGAAAGAGAAAGGGAGGTCTGGCGGATGTCGTCCCAATCTTTTAAAATTACACCCAAAGTATCTTCAATCAGTTTCTTATCTAAATGTTCAAAATGCATTTCAGTTAATGCCATTGCCCAATCGATGGATTCGGCTACGCCTGGCACTTTGTTAAGCTCAATTTTGCGAAGTTCTTGCATGAAAAGGGTTATAGTTGCCGCCAATTTGGTGTCTATTTGTGGAATTTTAGTTTGAATAATTTCCAATTCTTTTTCAAAACTTGGGTAATCGATCCATAAATATAAACTTCGGCGACGCAAAGCTTCCGAAAGTTCACGTATGCGATTACTCGTAATTACCACAAAAGGAATTGATTTGGCTTTAATTGTACCCGTTTCTGGAATGGTTATTTGCCAGTCTGAAAGTATTTCCAATAAGTAAGATTCAAATTCTTCATCGGCACGGTCTAGTTCATCAATTAATAATACAGGGGGTTTTTCTTGGCTAATTGCTTGTAATAGAGGGCGTTTTGAAAGAAATTTTTCGGAAAATAAATCCTCATCGCTTATGGTTTTATTGGAGGCACTTTCAATTTCTAGTTTTTTTAGATATAAAAGTTGTTGCTGATAATTCCACTCATAAATGGCATGGCTCGCATCCAAACCTTCATAGCATTGCAGCCTTATCAGGTTGGTATCGAATATTTTAGCCATCATTTTAGCGACTTCGGTTTTGCCAACACCTGCTGGCCCCTCAATTAAAAGGGGTTTATTTAGTTTTGTGGCCAAAAAAATAGACATAGCCAAAGAATCGTCGGTGATATACCCTTCGGCCTGCAGTTTTTCTTTAATTTCTTTTTGTGTTTTGAATTGCATATATAAAAATTAGGGAAACCGTTTTTTGCGATTTCCCGTTTGAAATAATTTTGAATTAAAATTAAATCCTTATAAGTTTTGAAAACCAATAAGGATTATTCGGTGCCGAAAATCACCCCAAAACAACCTCCAATGCCTTTCTGGCAAAAACTTTGGCCATTTCTTTGCGGTATTCGGGTGAGGCATAATGGTCTTCACGGATATATACATTTTCAGCCGCTAATTTCGAAGCGGTGTCGGCATCTGCACCATCTAACAATGCTGTTTCAACGGCGGTATCTCTATAAGGGCCATTTGAAACCCCCGTAAATGCTACTCTTGCTGAAGAAACATTGCCGTTTATACTATTTATGGCTACTCCACAGCCCGCAATTGCAAAGCGAGAGGCAGGTTGTGGGTATTTTTTATAGGTCATTTTGGTGCCATTAGCTGGAATAGGCACTGAAATACCAGTCACAATTTCTCCTTCATTCAAAGCAGTTGAGAAAAAGCCAGTAAAAAAATCTGCCGCAGGAATTTGACGTTCGTTGGTAACCACCACACTATCAGTCACTAACAGAGCAACTGGCCAGTCTGCTGAAGGGTCGGCATGTGCGATACTTCCACCAATTGTACCCATATTTCGTATTTGAATATCGCCAATGGTTTCAGCCACTTCGGCAAAAATGGGTATTTTAGATTTTACTATTGCAGATGAGGCCAAATCGCAATGGGTAGTCATCGAACCTATCTGAATGTATCCGTTTTTCTCAGAAATACCTGATAATGAATTGATTCCGCCTAAGTCAATAAGCATTGAAGGATTGTTAAGCCTTAATTTTAATACCGGAATTAGGCTATGACCACCTGCTAATATTTTGGCATCAGGATTTTCCTTTAGCTTGCCCACAGCATCGGCTACTGAGCTTGCTTTGTAATATTCGATTGATGATGGTAACATATATTTTGAATGTTTTTTGTTTAGAATGATTAATTAAAAAGACCTTACCCCAACTCCCCTCCCAAGGCGAGGGGCTTTTGGCCTCGAATTTATTTTTTATTCATTGCTCTCCAAACCGATTCTGGAGTCATTGGCATGCTTAAATCACGCACTCCTTTATGCCAAAGTGCGTTCATTACTGCATTTACTACAGCGGGTGTTGAACCTATTGCACCTGCTTCTCCAGCACCTTTTACACCTAATGGATTATGCGGACATGGGGTTGTTTTTCTGTCAGTTTCAAACATTGGGAAGTCATCAGCACGAGGCATAGCATAATCCATATAAGATCCGTTTTGTAGGGCACCATCTGAATCATAATTTACGCCCTCCAATAAAGCTTGGCCAATGCCTTGTGCCAATCCTCCATGAATTTGGCCGTCGACAATCATCGGATTAATTACATTTCCAACATCGTCAACTGCAATCATTCGCTTAATTGTCACTTTTCCAGTATCAGCATCTACCTCAACTACACAAATATGGCAGCCAAATGGATAGGTGAAATTGGTAGGGTCATAGAACGACGAAAAGTCAAGTCCAGGTTCCAAATTCGGCGGATAAACATGTGGTACATAGGCAGTTAAAGAAACATCAGCAAAGCTTATCGACTTGTCTGTTCCTTTAATAGTCCATTTCCCTTCGGCATATTCAAGGTCATCCACTAGGCATTCCAATTTATGAGCTGCTATTTTTGCCCCTTTTTCTAATACCTTTTCAATACTTTTTACAATGGCAGAGCCACCCACAGCTAAACTTCGTGAGCCATAAGTACCCATACCAAATGCAACAGTATCAGAGTCGCCATGTACAATGTCTACATCGGCCAATGGAATTCCCAATTTATCAGCTACCACCTGAGCAAAGGTAGTTTCATGCCCCTGCCCATGTGAGTGTGAGCCTGTGAACACAGAAACCTTGCCAGTAGGTTGCACTCGAACTTGCGCCGACTCAAATAAACCAGCCCTAGCACCTAATGAACCTACCACTGCAGATGGCGCAATACCACAAGCTTCGATATAAGTTGAGAAGCCAACTCCTAAAAGTTTATTTGTTTTTCGAGATTCGGCCTGCTCTTTTTTGAAATTTTCATAACCCAACATTTCCATACCACGCTGTAAAACAGGCGCATAATTGCCAGAATCGTATTGCAAAGCCACTTGGGTTTGATAGCCAGGTTGTGTGACACCATCAAAAGGAGGAATGAAATTTTTGAAACGCAAATCGGTAGGGTCAATGCCCATTTCATGTGCCCCAACTTCAATTAATCGCTCCAATAGATAGGTGGCTTCTGGCCTGCCTGCACCTCGGTATGCATCAACAGCTACAGTATTAGTAAATACACAGGTCATATCCAAGTGGATTTTAGGAGTTGTATATAAACCTTGTAAAAGTGTGCCATGTAAATAAGTGGGAACACAAGTAGAAAAAGTTGAAAGATATGCACCTAAATTGGCGAAAGTTTTGATTCTCAAACCAACTATTAAACCATTTTTATCAAAACCCATTTCTGCAGTACTAATGTGGTCACGGCCATGTGCATCCGACAAAAAGGCCTCAGAGCGATCGCTGGTCCATTTTACAGGTTTACCCAAATCTTTGGCGGCCAAAGTGACTAATGCTTCTTCGGTATAATGATATATTTTACTACCAAAGCCACCACCCACATCGGGGCCAACCACACGAACTTTATGTTCTGGTATTCCCAAAACAAATGCACACATTAAAAGTCGAATTAAATGTGGGTTTTGAGTTGAGGTATAAAGCGTATATTTTTCATAAACCGGGTCATAATGACCAATATAACTTCTGGGTTCTATAGCATTTGGCGCCAATCTATTGTTTACAAAATCAAGCTTAGTAATATGATGTGCTGAAGCCATTGCGGCATCCACTTCCTCCTTAGGATTGCCAATTTGCCAGTCAAAAGCCCTATTGTCGGCATATTCGGCATGAACTATTGGTGCGCCTGGCTTCATTGCTTCCATAGCATTGGTTACAGAAGGCAATACTTCCCAATTAATTTTTATTTCTTCGGCTGCATCACAAGCCAAGTATTTATCAGAAGCAACTACAAGTGCAATTCCATCCCCAACATGTCTGGCAATATCTGTAACTAAAAGTGGGTGCTTTGGCTCTCGCATTGTTGTGCCATCTTTAAAATTGACCTGCCAGCCACAAGGTACACCGCTTACAGCTTCATAATCTTTTCCAGTGTAAATTTTCACAACACCTTTCATTTTGGAAGCAGCAGTTGTGTCTATACTTATTATACGGGCGTGTGCATAAGGGCTGCGTAAGATGTGGGCATACAACATGCCTGGCAACTGTATATCATCGGTATAGCGGCCTTTTCCAGTAATAAAGCGCTTGTCTTCAACACGTTTTATCGATTGACCTATATATTTATTGCTCATTTTATTTCTTGTTTTTAAGGTAAAAATTAGGCTAATTTAATTAGGCCAAAGCCATTTTTTCGGAAGCATATTGTATTGCTTTTACAATATTATGATAGCCAGTGCAACGGCAGAAGTTGCCTTCCAAACCTTCCCTTATTTCTTGCTCAGTTGGTTTAGGGTTATTTTCCAATAAATTGGCGGCTGTCATAATCATACCTGGTGTGCAAAAGCCACATTGTAAGCCATGACATTCTTTAAAACCTTCTTGAAGCGGGTGCAATTGGTCACCAATGGCAAGGCCTTCAATAGTGGTAATACTCTTACCATCAGCTTGAACAGCTAATAGATTGCAAGATTTTACAGCATGACCATTCAGGTGCACTGTACATGAGCCACAGCTGGTAGTATCACAACCAACATGTGCACCAGTATAGCCAAGTATGTCACGTAAATAATGTACTAAAAGCATTCGAGGTTCAACAAAATCCTCGATAGATTGTCCATTTACATTTAGTTTGATTTGCATTTCTGTGAAAATTTGGTTTGAAAAAGGTTATTTCTTTTTTAATGATATATTAGCAAGATATTTAAAAGAGGTAAAGATTAATTGAATTTTCAAATTTCACTTCTTATTTACCTATTAGAAAAAAATTTTTCGACCTGAAAACGGAAGAAATATACTTGATTTATGTTTTTAATAAGTAATAAGTTATTAACTAATGTAAATGTATTTTATTTTGTTAAAATTTCAATAAAATATGTAAAATTTTTTAGTTAAATAATTTTAATAAAAAAAACGAGTACTAAAATATTCAGCACCCGTTTAATGAGAATTTTAATGAAATTAACTCGCTGGGTAACCTGTTTGAGTTTTTACTTCTTCTATTTGCGCTTGGTGTCTTTTGGTATGTTGAGTGAGCAATAAAATTATTTGATAAGCATCAATTGGACCTACTGGGGACTGCTCTGCAACATGGCTATGCATATCAGCAGTTGCGCTTTTCATAAATGCAGCGTGTTCTGATCGCTTGGATTTCAAATAATCCAATCCTTCCTGTAGGCTAGCCCATTTGGCATTTTTTGGCTCAAAAGCTTCACCAGTTTTTACTTTATTTTCCCTGCTTTCAATACCAGCCATTAGCTGTTCATTAGTCATTTTTATTGATGACCGTTTATCAGGATTGGCAGGTGCTGCCATTGTTCCTTGCATCCAGCCCCAAAGGTTGTCCTCAGAAATGGCCAAGTGGAATATGTTTTCTTTGATTGACCAACTGGCAGGACTTGCCTTGAAATTTACCTGTGCGTCTGACAGCCCTTTAACAGACTTTGAAAGTGATTTTACTGTCGATTTCATCAGCTTTGAAACCATTTTCTTTTCTGATTTTGTAAGTGAGCCTTGGGTAAAACCATTTAAGGAAATAAATAATGGAAGAATAAATAGAAGAAGCTTTTTCATGATATTAGTATTTAATTTAGAAATTTTATGAATTTTTATGAAATTTAAATATTAATTAGCTAATAATCAATAAACTATTAAAATAAATTAAGTATAAATAGTTTAGCTTTTTATTAAATAATACCGTAGAATAATTTTAACCTGTATTTTATTTTAATTTTTGATTTTATTGTTAAATTCACATTATTATTTTTAAAAACCCATTAAAATTATGAATAATCACCTTCGTAATATTCAATTTATTTTTATTTTTATCTTCGTTTTTCAAAATTGTACATCATTAAAACTTATTAGTGATTATGACGATATTACTGACAATGCGGTAATGTCAATGCAGGAAAAAGTATCGAGGTATTTTATAAAATTAAATAGGGAAATAGGTACTCCAAAAGCTAATTACGAAAATTATATTAACTTTTTTGATGAAGCAAAAGTTGACCTGAATAATCTTAAAATTAGAACCGATGCCATAGAGAAAAATGATATTACTCAAAAAATAGTAAAGGAATTATCAAATATGATTGAAACAACCGAAAAACTTCATCAATTGGGGTTCAATAGTAATTTAGAAATAATACCCATTCAAAATAATTTTAACATTGCTTTTACTTCAATTGTAAAGCTTCAAATGGCTTTGAAAAGAGGTGTAAAAAACAAATAAACTAATAATATTATGGCTGTATTTGATATTCAAAAAGTTGGAAAAGACATGATTACAGCTTCAAAGACCAGTTTAGGTGATAAATTTACGGAGGCTAAACCGTTTGCTGAGCTTTCTTTCAAACAATTGGCACAAAATTTAGCATTGATAACTGAGCTCAGAATTACCAATGTGATCGACGACCAAAAGGCGAAACTTCACTTGGATTTGTATAAAAGCACAGTAAAAATAAATCTATTAGCTATTGAGGGTTTAGGCATAATTGCTGTGGAGGAGGCCATAAATTCAGCGCTTGCTGTGGTTAAGGACTTGGTAAATTCCACAATTGGTTTTGCTATTATTTGAAAAGGTATTTAATTAGTGAGGGTAATATTATTTCTAATTTTGTGTAGTTGACAAAATTTAAAATTATTTATTAATCTCAATTATTGTTGGAACTTAATTTCTTTGTTCTTTTCACTAGGCGTGCCCGTCTATACAAAAGACTGGAACGCCAGCCCGGCCAAAATCAATAAGGCCGGCCCCAATCAAAAGGAGAATTAGTAATCCAAACTTAACCATATTGAGCCTTATTATTTATAAATTATTGAATTATTTTTTGGCTTGCAATGCAACAAAATGTTTAAACTAATAAAATATGTCAATTACTCAACTGCAATTTCAAGCCACTTCTGATAGACTACTTGTTGATATAAATGCTATAAAAGCAGTTGCAAAAGTTGAGTCAGGTCGTGGTGGTTTTGATAGCCAAGGGCGCCTTACCTTACTTTTTGAGCCCCATATTTTTTGGAAATATCTTTGGAGAGAAAACATTGATCCTAGAAGTATTAAGTCATCGGACCCAAATTTGGTAAACCCAATTTGGGATAAAAATTTATACGGTAAGTCAAGCATTCAATGGGATAAGTTATTGAGAGCTAGGGCAATAAATACCCAAGCTGCCAATTTATCTGCTTCATTTGGAGCCTTTCAAATAATGGGTTTTAATTATCAATTATGTGGCTTTGCGAGTGCTGAATTATTTATAAGTTATTTATCCCAAAGCGAAAGTAACCAGCTGGATGCTTTTTGCACTTACCTTATGCGTGTGCAACTAGTTGACGAGCTTCGTCTTTTTGATTGGAAAGGATTTGCCAGAGGTTACAATGGAAAGTATTATTGGAAAAACCAATATGATATTAAGCTTAAAAATGCTTATGAAAAGTTTAAGGCTAATCCAAGTTTGCTACTTTGATTTTCTTATTTGTTTACAAATGAGATATTTTAATCGGTAATTACCAAAGTTGGATTCAAAGGGTACCTTCCAAAATGATCACCATATATTGCTAAACCTCCACTGGAACTTTCGGGCACTTCCATTCGAATTGTAATCATTCCAGTATTTTTGGCTAATTCTATTGCCTGCTTTGGCACTACAACCCTTGTTAAATATCCATAACTGCCAGCCTCTCTAAGTTTCTTATCTGGTATTTGATAATGCCACGAAAGTATACCTCGGCTATCAGCTGGGTCGTTGGGTAAAGTAATTTTTTCAGCTGCTATTCCATTAAAGTTAAAAAGTACTTCTGATGGAAATCGGCTAGTGTCTGTCATAGGGTAGGCATTGGGGTTTTGACTTGGTTCTGCTTTTTCGCCTAACATGTAATTTTCATTGCCTTTTAATTTTTTGTCCATATCCTTTGCAAATAGCTGTTTAGCAGATAGTTCCCCAATGAATTCCATTTTTGTAGCGGCTGAGAATTGAAAATTTGCTAGCAACTTGATAGTATACTCGAAATATCCTGCTCCTGCGCCGTTAACTTTTGCACCATCTAATACATTCCATTGCTTTTTGGACCATTTTGAATCTGTAAAATTTTTAGGATCAATAGAAAGTAATTTTCCCATTTTCCCATTTTCTAATTTTATCACTGACGGCGTTTCGGTTTCAACAATAAATGTTGAGAAATTACGGTGCACCGTTTTTCCTGAATTATCCTCCAAAGTTAGGCTGGCAATAACCAAAGCTTTTTCATTTGGCATTTGTAACATTATTGGCGCTAAACTTTTTTGTAACCAAGGTTTATATTCTATTTTGTGAGTTTCTGTACTCCAAGTTTTTTCTTGGCCGACGGCATCAAATCCAGATAATTGTACTTTCAAGTTTAAGTTTTCTCCCAAATTTTTATCAGTCATTACAGAAATAAATAGCGGTAAAGCAATTTTTTCATTAGGCCTGACCGTACGACTAATTTCGTTGCCTGTAGATATGTAAATATCAGAATGCAAGTCATTGAGGCTCATGCCTTTGCCTATTGATTCTAATCCTGTTTCTTTTTCAGAGCGATCAAATCGGAAGTAGCCGTTCCATTCATTTATGACATCGTGATGCTCAGTATAAAGCCAGCCTGCAATTTTAGGGTGCATTCTGAAGCTATTCATCATTCGGTGGTAGTCCCAACTATAATCAATATCACCTGAAGAGCCCTCATAGCCCCAAACATTGCCGCATTCGCTGTTGATATTGGGTACATCGGTTTGTATATAGCCTTTTTCATAATGGAATTTTGAACCAACGTATGTATTATCATCGATAGTTTTCAAATGTTTTTCCCAACCTGATCCTGGTAAATACTCATGCCAGCTATTGATATCGGTACTGGTATGCCCGGCACCACAGCAAATGGAATTGTCTTCTACCAATCGGCTGGCATCGAGCGACTTAGCTAATTTATATACTGATTCAACCCATTTTTGGGTTTCTGGTAAATAATTATTCTCCTTTTTGCCATTAATTTCTTGCTTGGTCCGCAGGCCCCACGTTTCATTGAAAGTAATCCAAGAAAAAATTGAGGGATGGTTATAGTCACGTTTAATCATTTCCTTCAAAGTATATTCTGATTCTGCTCTGGCCTGGGCATCAGGCTCACCCCAGGAGTTGGGTAAGTCACTCATAACCAATAGCCCCAACTTATCTGCCCAATACAATTTTCGAGGAATATCTGCCTTTATATGAGTTCTTATGCCATTTAAGCCTATTTTTTTTGAAAGCACAATCTCATTTTTCATAAACTCGTCCGATGGAAAAGTATAAAAGCCAGTTGGATGGTAACTCTGATCTAATGCCAATTGCAAATAAATTGGCTTATTGTTGAGTGAAATATATTTATAATCGGTATTAGGCAGGTTCATCGTGCTGATTTTGCGCATACCGAAATAGGTTTTTACAATATCATTTCCCATTTTGGCTGTAACATTGTATAGGTAAGGGTCGTCCAAACTCCATAAATGAGCCTTTGGAATATCAATCGTTATTGTTTGGCTTAAGGCTCCTTTCTGAATTTTACTTTTTGTGATTATTTTTGGTGTTGTATTTATAACTAATTCATAATCAAGATTTTTAGAGGCTTGTTCAGCTAAATAAATTGTTGCTGAAACTTTATTATTATCAATATCTGGAGTAAAATGCGCAGCCTCCAAAAAGCTTTGACCTCGGGCTTCCAAATATATGGTTTGCCAAATGCCTCTTGCATTTCCATAGCCTTGCTTGCCATAAAGTGTAAAATCTCGACGTTTGTCGTCAACTCTTATAGTCAGATTTTGTTCCTTGCCAAATTTTAGGTTTTTAATCTCAAAAGCAAATGGAGTGTAACCGCCTTGGTGCTCGCCAATTTTTACCCCGTCAATATAAACACTTGTAAGCCAGTCCGATGCACCTATGTTTAGGAATATTCTCTTGCCTTTCCATATGGGATTTATCGTTATTTTTTTAAAATACCAAGCAATGTCTGTTTCATCTTTTACATCAGAAAGTGGCGAGCCCCAAGGGAATGGCACTAAAATTTTTTTACTAAAATTTTTATTTCCATTTTGCCAATTTTCAGTTACTCCAACATCCGATTTGTCAAATTCAAAATCCCAATAGCCATTCAGATTTTGCCATTCATTTCGCTCAAAATCAGGCCTAGGATGTTCTGGGAGTGGTATTTGAGTTTGAGAAAAAGTTGAATTGGCATTGAATATATTTAAAAATATAAAGAAATGTAAAAAACGAGATAGCATAGTAATTGAGTTTATTTTATGTTAAGTTAATAGAAATTATTTTTCTTTATGTCATGGTCGATGTATTTTTAATTTGATGATTGTATTTGTGAATTAATTGGCAATGTTATTTTTTCAATAATCAAAAAACCGAAAATTTTTTAGACAATTTAAAAGGAATTTTTTTCTATTAGTAGTATTTTTCCAAAAACCAAATCCTACAATTATTCACTGACCTTTACAAACACTAGTATCTTCAATTAATATTTTATAAATTTGATTTTGACAAGTTAACCTTTAAATACTTTTTACAATGTGTACAAATCATGGAGTAACTTATTTAAGCCCAGGAGTGGTGGAAGTAAGAGAAATAGAATATCCAAAACTAGCCATTGGTGACAGAAAATGTGAGCATGGTGTTATTTTAAAAATTGTTGCTACTAATATTTGCGGTAGCGATCAGCATATGGTTCGAGGTAGAACTACAGCACCAGCCGGATTAGTATTAGGCCACGAAATAACAGGTTTGGTGATTGAATGTGGGCGAGACGTAGAGTTTATTAATAATGGCGACCTAGTGTCTGTGCCTTTTAATATTGCTTGTGGGAGATGCAGAAATTGCAAGGCAGGTCAAACTGGAATTTGCTTAAACGTAAATCCTGCTCGACCAGGTGCCGCTTATGGCTATGTGGATATGGGTGGATGGATAGGGGGGCAGGCTGAATATGTGATGATACCTTACGCCGATTTTAATTTATTAAAATTCCCAAATAGTGACCAAGCTATGGCAAAAATCAAGGACCTTACTTTATTGTCAGATATTTTTCCAACCGGATTTCATGGTGCAGTTACTGCAGGTGTTGGCCCAGGCAGTATTGTATATGTAGCAGGTGCAGGCCCAGTAGGTCTTGCTTGTGCAGCATCGTGCCATTTGCTTGGAGCTGCATTAGTAATAGTTGGTGATTTGATAGATGAACGCCTAGCACAAGCCAAAAGTTTTGGTTGCGAAGTTATCGACCTAAAAAAGGACGCAACACTTGCAGAGCAAATTGAGCAAATTGTTGGAGTGCCAGAAGTAGATTGTGCAGTTGATTGTGTAGGCTTCGAAGCCAGGGGTCATGGACATGACAGTGGTACGGAACATCCTGCAACTGTATTAAATGCAATTATGGAAGTAACTAGAGCCGGCGGTCAATTAGGTATTCCTGGTTTGTACGTTACGGGTGACCCTGGTGCTATAGATGAAGCTGCTAAAATAGGAAGTCTTAAAATCCGTATTGGTTTAGGTTGGGCAAAATCGCACTCCATACATACGGGTCAGTGCCCAGTAATGAAATATCATAGACAATTAATGAATGCAATTATGTATGATAAAATTAAAATAGCTAAAGCAGTAAATGTTGAAGTAATATCACTTGAGCAATCGGTACAAGGCTATAAGGATTTTGATAAAGGTGCAGCAAAAAAATATGTGATAGATCCACATGGAATGATTAAATAAGGGGGAAAATAAAATAAACTAATATAATTATTATCCCTTTTGAAGGACAATACTTGGCAAAAATAATCTTTTGGTTTTATCGATACGGCGAACCGTTCCATTTAGGTTCTTATTTTATCTATCTCGATAGGCTATTATTTCGAAACTCATGGCTATTTTGCCAAAGATTATTTCGTCGTAATTCCTTTTGCGTAATCTATGTTTAACCCTAAAAATTTTGATTTTCAATTTCTTAAATTCAAAAAAAATATCTAAAAAATTAAATAGATGGAATTAGTAACCATTGAAGGTGAAAGCTATTTTAAAATTCCTAATCATGATAAAATGCGACCTTTTTTCATGAGTATTGTTAGTGAATCAAATCATTGGATGTTTATTTCGAGCAACGGAGGCTTATCTGCTGGAAGAAAGAATGCTGAATTTGCGCTTTTCCCCTATTATACTGACGATAAAATTACAGAGTCTGCTGATATAACTGGCAGCAAATCTGTTTTCCAAATTCAGCATAACAATCAAATTCATACGTGGGAACCTTTCTCGGAACGGTTTAACGATAATCAAAACATTAGTAGAAATTTATACAAAAATAAATACGGTAATAAAATCATTTTTGAAGAAATTCAGCATGATCTTAACCTAATTTATCGATACCAATGGAGTACAAGCAATCAGTTTGGATTTATAAAAAAGTCTGAAATCAGCAATCAATCTGAAAATAATTACGCAATTACACTTTTAGACGGCATACAAAATATAATGCCTTATGGAGTAAACAGCGAGCTGCAAGCAAATACCAGTAATTTGGTTGATGCTTATAAGAGAAATGAAATTCACTCACAATCAGGCTTGGGAATTTTTGGGCTAAGTGCTATAATAG
>JANMZR010000057.1:0-3673 GCA_031383555.1 Cytophagaceae bacterium
ATAAAAAGGTAAAACTGCCACTAAGACTCAAACTTAGTGACTTTGTGCCTCAGTGGCTGATAATTTGCCAATTTAAAACAAAAGCCCCACAAACATTGTCGTGGAGCTTTCAATTTTACTCAAAAATAATATTAAAACTAAGCAATCTTACCTTTTTTCTGCCAAAAATAAAGCACTAAAAAAGCAACAATCAATATCGCTGGAAAAGTTACCATTGTTGAAAGTGTAGACTGGCCAGCAGCTAGTTCCATAGCATCGCCAGTAAGGCCTGCGGCGGTTTGTTCAGCTTTAGAGTCATCAATCCATTTACCAATGATTGGTTGGAAAATAGAGGTTGAAAACATGCCAACACCACCTAAAACGGACATACCTAAAGCACCAGATAAAGGCACTTTTTCAGCTATAAAACCAATCATATTTGGCCAAAAAAGGGCAACTCCACCAGCAAAGAATATGGCAGCAACGTAAGTCATAGCGCCCGTTTGAGAGCTAAACAAATAGATACCAATAGCTGCTAAAACAGCTGAACCTAATAAAACACCTGTTTGGTCAAACTTAGCCACAATTGGCCCCGCAAACCATCTGATTACTGCCATTAATCCAGTTACTAAAGCCAAAATAATCATTGGGCTAGCTCCAGATTTAGCCATAATAAGACCTGTCCATTGCTGTGGGCCAAACTCTGTGATTGCGGTAAGTGCCATACAAGCAAACATAAAGAGGTAAAGTGGGTTTAAAAACATTGCTTTTAAATTCTCACCAATTGAGGTAACGCCTTCGGTTTTTGGTTTTGGGAATGTTTGTCCCCAAAACAAATAAGCATAAACTAATGTCGGAATTAAAATCAACCAAATTTGTGCTTGCCAGCCCATATTGGCCTCTGTCATAAATTTTGATAACAATGCCCCAATTACAATTCCACCCGGAAACCACATATGAAAGCGGTTCAACATGGTGCTCATTTTTGTGCCTTCGTAAGTATCGGCAATCATAGGGTTACAAGCTGCTTCTGTACAACCATTACCAATACCTATCAAAAATGTTGATACCAAAAGGCCAGTATAGCCGCCTAAAATTCCTGGGTAAAGGGTTAATATAATACCTAAGGCATGGCAAAGAAAAGCCACCATCATAATATTTTTTGGTCCAAATGTGTGATAAACTAAACCTCCGATAATCATTGCAATTGGGAAGCCAAGAAACCACATTGAATTGATAAAGCCTAATTGCTCGGCAGACAGGTTGAACTCCGTTGCCAACTGGGGTAAAATACCGGCACGGATACTAAATGAAAAAGCAGTTGTAATTAATGCAAAACAACTGCCTAAAAATAATCGAGAATTGTTAACTGGTTGCTCCATAAGAGTTTGTTTAGGTTAAAGGGTTTGTGAATAATTGGTTAAGAATAATTGTTAAATGGTTTGATTGTTAAAATTGTTGTATTTGAAAATTGTAGCAATGTTTAAAGTTTAAATTTTGAATAAATAATTATTAAACTGTTGATAAAAATTTTAAAAAATTAAAATTGTGCATAAAAGTCTTAAATTTTTTCTATTTTGGCAAATTTTCTAAACTAAAATTAAAAATTTCAATTTGAAAAAAATAAATTTTAATGGTCAGGATGAAGAATTATTTTTGATTTCTTAATTTTAAGAAATAGTTTTCAATAATAAATAAATTTAAAAACAAAGATGGAATGGTTTTAAATATAAACTATCCTTATCAATAATATTTTCTTTTAATAAAAAATAATATTTTAAAAATGGCAAGAAAATTAAAAATGGGAATGGTAGGCGGTGGCCTTGATGCATTTATTGGTGCAGTACATCGTCGTGGAGCTGCTTTGGATGGTGAAATTGAGTTGGTTTGTGGGGCGTTTAGCTCCAATCCCGAAAAGTCAAAGGCGGCAGGTGAAGCGCTTTATTTAAAGCCTGAGAGGGTTTATGGGTCGTTTGAGGAAATGATTTTGACCGAAAAAACCTTACCCGAAGGCGAACGGATGGACTTTGTGACCATAGTTACTCCTAACCATATGCACTTTGGACCAGCCAAAATGGCTTTGGAAAACGGGTTTCATGTAGTGAGCGATAAGCCTGCAACATTGGATTTGGCGCAAGCGCAAGAACTTAAAAAAATCATTGATAAATCGGGGCTCATTTATTGCCTTACTCATAATTACTGCGGCTATCCAATGGTGAAGCAAGCCCGCCAAATGATAAAAGATGGGGTAATTGGTGAAATAAGAAAGGTTATTGTGGAATATCCGCAAGGCTGGCTATACGACCTTTTAGAAGCCACTGGCCAAAAACAAGCTGATTGGCGAACTGACCCAGCACGTTGTGGAGCAGCAGGGGGTATTGGTGATATTGGCACCCACGCCGAAAACTTGGCTGAATACATTACAGGTCTGCATATCACCGAATTATGTGCTGATTTGACTATTTTTGTGGAAGGTCGAAAATTGGATGATGATGCTAATATATTGCTTCGATTTAACAATGGAGCGAAAGGCGTTTTGCATAATAGCCAAATTGCTCATGGCGAAGAAAACGATTTGAACATAAGAATTTATGGCTCAAAAGGTGGCTTAAAATGGAAGCAAATGGAGCCTAACACACTTATATTGACTGACCAAGATAAAGGTGCTTCAATCTTCCGTACCGGTGTGGGTAATTTATCTCCTGCGGCGGCGGCTCATACACGCCAGCCAGCGGGTCACCCGGAAGGTTATATTGAAACATTTGCCAATATTTATCGCAACTTTGCAATGGCAGTAAAAGCAAGAATGGGCCAAGCAGAGGACCACAGAGCCAAAGGTGGCCTTGGGCAAGAAGGTATTTATGAAACTATAACTGGCTATGATGCAGCACTATACGACTTCCCAGGCATTGAAGAAGGCCTCCGTGGCATGGCTTTTATTGATACAGTGGTGAAAAGCAATGCGAGTAATGAGAAGTGGACTGAGTTTGTGGGGTATTGAAAAATTTTATTAATGGAATAATATTGAAAAATTGAATGTATTTAAAACACTTTAAAAAAATAACATGAAAAAACACTTAATTCTCTTAGCCTTATTATCAATTCCAACCCTATTTTTTGCACAAAAAAAACAGCAACTTTTCAATGGTAAATCCCTTTCTGCATGGCATACTTATCATAAAACTGAAGTAATAGGTTGGAAAATGGATGAAAATGTGCTTACAACTGATGGTAAATCAGACGACTTAGTTACTAACCAAGATTTTAGTGACTTTGACCTTTCTTTTGAGTTTAAAGTTGCAAAAAAAGGAAATAGCGGGGTCATTTATAAAGTTATTGAAGATCCTAAAAACCATACCTATTATTCAGGATCGGAGTACCAATTAATTGATGATATTGGCTACCCACCATTTGAAGATAACGGCAAAATGGTGAATATTAATAACAAACAAAAAACTGGCGCTAATTATGACATGCAGGCTCCAAATGATTTATCAGCCGTAAAAGCAGCTGGCGAATGGAATAAAGGCAGAATCATTATAAAAGACAACCATATCCAACATTTTCTAAATGGTAAATTAGTAGTTGAGTACCACTATGGAAGCGAGGCTTGGAAGCAACAATTGGCTAATAGTAAATTCAAAACTTGGCCATATGCAACTCCACATCATAGGGGGAAAATTGCCCTTCAAGG
>JANMZR010000058.1:0-2787 GCA_031383555.1 Cytophagaceae bacterium
TTAAAAAGGCGAAATTTAAACCCATACTTAACTCCCCTTTCTTTTCCCATGTCAAATTATCAGAAGGTATACGCTTAGAATTAATTGACGAATCACGACCGATAATATAGCCCTCTTTTGTTCCATAGCGTTCATACGGTAAGGCACCAGTTATGCCATATCCTATTTTCAGAGTCAATTGGTTGAAAGCCTTTAATTTCAATAATTTATCAAGATAAAATGCCGTACTAAGGGCTGTAAAAGTCCCCCATTGCTTCCCTTCTGAAAATTTTGACGAACCATCCCGACGAACAATGGCACTCACAGAACCCCAGTTATTGAAATGAGCTTGCGCTCGACCAAAGAAAGAAATAAGACGTTCACCACTCTTAAAGCTACCAGCATATAAGGCTCTATATTTCCCTATTTTATTAAAACTGGTAGCACTACCAATATTATTAGCCCCTAAATCATCCGTTAAAAAACCAGAAGCGGTTAGTCCAAACCCTTCATCTACTCGCCGTTGGTATTCATAACCTGTCGTTAAATTCAAACGGACAAAACCTAAAATTTTATTATAATTCAAATAGGAATTGAAAAAATGTACTTTTTTGTCAGTAGTATTACGATTGGCCACCCCGCTATTGTCAACGCCTCCCAAAAAATAAGAATAACGGCTTACATATTCAGTATTTAATACACCTTCCCTTGTTAAAGCATAAGTAGAAGACCAGACTAAGTCTTTAGTAATATCTAAATCTGCCTTCCCCGAAAGAAGATAAAGTTTATTGGCACTATTATCTGATATTTGATCTTGGATAGCTTTTGGATTGTATTGGTCAAAACCACCTAAATTTTGATAATAACCTCCAAATTTCTTTGCAATCGCTGTATTTTGGTCTGCAAACATGACAGGTGCCGTTGGTATGTATTTCGACGCTTGTGAAATAGCACCATCTTGAGCAAGAGTTTGATTTTGATTGGTTGTTGTAAAGTTGAAATTTAAGCTCAATCTGTCGTTTAAAGCCTTTTGGTTAATATTTATTCGGGCATTCAATTGCTGATAACCATCATAAACAATACCCTGTTGGTTGCGCCAGTTTAAAGACGCACTATATCCACCATTGCCCAATCCACCCATTAAAGACAAATTATGAACACTGGAAATGGCTGTTCTGGTTATTTCCTTGTACCAATTTGTATTGCTTCCTTTATCAATATCACTCATTCTATTACCTTCAATAATATTGGCATTTATATATTCCAAGGCTGTCATTGCTTTCGGCGTTCGTGCTAAGGTTTCACTTGTCATTTGCACCCTATATTGGACAGTAGTTTTCTTTGACGAGCCTTTTTTAGTAGTAATCATTATGACACCTCTGGTTGCCTGAACACCATAAATAGCCGCGGCAGAACCATCTCGCAAAACATCGAAAGTTTCAATATTATTGGGATCTACAAGGCTCAAAGAAATAATTGGAATGCCATCAAGGATAATCAACGGTGACGGATCAGCGCCAAAAGTAGAAATACCCCGCAAGCGTATCTGAGCAGTGGCATTAGGGTCACCACCTTGAGGGGTTGCCACAACTAAACCAGCAATTTTGCCTTGCAGCAATTGCATAGGATTAACAATATTGCCTTGATTGAAATCCGCTTTTTTAAGTGAAACAACTGAGCTGGTTGATTCTTTTTGCTTTATTTTTCCGTATCCTACAGCAAAAGTCACTTCTTTTTTCAATCGAATATTTACTTCATCTTCAGAAGTGTATATAATCAAATCCACATAATTTTTAAATGAAACCCTGAGCGCAATTTTATTATCGGGAATTTGAAAGGCGAATTTACCTTCACTATCTGTAAAGATACTTAGATATGAAGCGGTATCTATTGATTTAACTTCGACACCTGAGAGTGGTTCACTGTCCTCAGCATCTAAAACAATTCCTTTAATGATTCGTTGCGAATACGCAAAACAGCTAAAAACCGTTAAGGTAAATATCAAAAAAGGCTTTAAAAATAGTTTAGTGCTCATAATATCTATGTATTTAAATTTGAAAAAATAAGGTTGGCTTTATTTTAGAGTTGTCAAATCAGTTAATGTGACTAAAACTTCGCTTTCACTTTCTACTGTTATCATAATACGTTTGTTGCCTACCACATTGACAATTCCTTTCCCACCCGCAGGTAGAGGCGAAATAAAAAAACCAGTCCCGTACCATTTTTCCATAAGTTTTTTCACTTCTACTATCAGTTTATTAGATTGCAAATGCTCATTCCAAGGTGCCCAACCCTTATAATGAAAACGGATAGGCATTTCACTAATTTTATCGTCTTTATATTTTGGGTAAAAATCCATTTCCGCATCATAGTTCATTTCACCTTTATCCAGCTGATAAGCAGCCGTCATATTTCCCATACCCTCTCGCAGTACTCCTTTCTTATTCAAATCCCAACAAACAGCATAGAACTCTTTCGGCGTCATACCAAATGCTAAACCTAAAAATAGACTATCATTACGAATACCTTTAGCTAACTCTTGCTTTTCCAATTCTACAAGCGTTTTTTTCTCTACTTTCCTACATGAATTTGCTACTATCATGAGCCCCATAAAAAAAGTTAAAATATATAATTTCATTTTTAAAAATTTTAAGTTAATAAATATCTAATACCCAAATATTTTGGGTGAATCATTATTTAATCCGGCAATAAGAATGTTTTTGTTTGCTACTTTCAAACTTAATATATCTCGAATCTCTCCTACGATTTTAAAGCCTGAATTTTTTATTGTTTGAAAATTGCCTTGGC
>JANMZR010000068.1:0-9187 GCA_031383555.1 Cytophagaceae bacterium
AATTATAGCAAATGATTTCGAGAATTTCATGTAATAACAGATACATGAAACCTCATTCCTGAAACCCAATATGACAGCATTAAATACATTAAAAAAAACGACTATTATTATCGATTTTGATAGCACCTTCACAAAAGTAGAAGGGCTTGATGAATTGGCAAAAATTGCCTTGAAAGGACATAAAGATAAAGATAAAATTGTAGCTGCCATTCAGAAAATCACAGAAAAAGGAATGGCTGGACAAATATCTTTTGCACAATCCTTGAAAGATAGAGTTGAAGTAATTCCCGCTAATAAAACCCATTTAGCTGAATTGGTAGAAGTGCTTTTCAATGAAATCTCCGACTCATTTGAGCGAAATAAAGAATTTATTCGTGAAAATGCCGAAAATATACTCATAGTTTCATCAGGTTTTAAGGAATTCATAGTGCCTATTGTGACCTCAATGGGTGTTTTGGAAGAAAATGTTTATGCCAATTCATTTGTTTTTGATACCGAAGGAAACGTGACCGGTTATGATGAAGGCAACCTGCTTTCTCAAGATAATGGCAAAGTAAAATTATTACAACACCTTGATATTCAAGGAGAAGTATACGCAATTGGAGATGGATATACTGATTATCAATTGAGAGAATCAGGGCTAGCCAATAAGTTCTTTGCTTTTACTGAAAACGTTGAGCGAGAAAATGTAATGTCAAAAGCTGATCATATTATCTCTTCATTAGACGAGTTTTTGTATATCAACAATTTGAGCAGAGCACAATCCTACCCAAAGTCAAGAATTAGAGTTTTATTATTGGAAAATGTGCATCCAAAGGCGCTGAAAGCCTTTCAAGACGAAGGCTTTCAAGTAGAATTAGTAAAAGGAGCCTTGGATGAGGCTGAGTTAATTGAGAAAATTAAAGATGTATCTATTTTAGGCATTCGGTCAAAAACGATCGTAACCAAAAAAGTAATTGAATCAGCCAATAAATTGATGTGTATTGGTGCTTTTTGCATTGGCACCAACCAAATAAATTTGGATGAATGTGAACGAAACGGCATTGCGGTTTTCAATGCACCTTATTCAAATACTCGTTCGGTAGTAGAGCTTTCTGTTGGTGAAATGATAATGCTCATCAGAAATATTCCTGAAAAATCGATTAAAATGCATGAAGGTATCTGGGATAAATCGGCCAATAATTCATTCGAAATTCGTGGTAAAAAAATAGGATTATTAGGTTATGGAAATATTGGTACTCAGCTTTCAGTAATTTGTGAAGCATTGGGTATGAAAGTATATTTTTATGACGTAGTTGACAAGCTTGCCTTAGGTAATGCGCAGAAATGCAATACTTTAGAAGAACTTTTAAATACAGTTGATGTTTTGAGCATTCATGTTGACGGCCGTAAATCCAACGCCAACATCATTGGTGAAAAAGAATTTGCTCAAATGAAAGATGGCGTTATTTTCCTAAATCTATCACGTGGCCATGTTGTTGAAGTACCTGCTTTGGTTAATGCCATAAAATCGGGGAAAGTTTTTGGAGCAGCCGTTGATGTGTTCCCTTACGAACCAAAAACCAATGATGAAGAGTTTGTGAATGATCTGCGTGGGTTGAAAAACGTCATTCTTACCCCACATATTGGAGGCTCTACAGAAGAAGCTCAATCAAATATTGGTGAATTTGTTCCTAATAAATTATTGCAATTTATTAATACTGGGTCTACCTACGGCGCAGTTAATTTCCCTGAATTGCAATTGCCAATTTTAGATGATGCACATAGGTTACTACATGTCCATGAAAATGTACCAGGTATTTTAGCCAAAATAAATGTAATTTTTGCTAACCATGGTGTAAACATTCATGGCCAATATCTGAAAACTACCGAAAAAATCGGCTACGTAATTACTGATATTTCTAAGGAATACTCAAAAGAAATGATTGAAGAATTGAAAGATATTTCTAATACTATCAAATTCAGAATGTTATACTAGAAAGCTTTAAAGTTCATAAAAGATTGAAGGTTTAAAGAAGTTTAGGGGTACCGAAACTATCAAACTAAAAAAACTATCAAACTCCCAAATTTATTTTATGAAAAAAACATATTTCACACCAGGTCCAGCCGAACTTTACCCAACAGTAGAGCAGCATTATCATAATGCTTTTGAGCTGCAACTGGGCTCTATTTCTCATCGATCTGCACAATTTCGTAAAATTTACCAGCATACAGTTGAGCAATTGAGAATATTACTCAATATCCCTCCTACTTCAGGTATATTTTTTACAGGCTCAGCAACTGAAATATGGGAAAGGATAATAATGAATACAGTTGAACATGAAAGCTTTCATTTGGTAAACGGTTCTTTCTCGAAAAAATTCCATGAGTTTTCTGGGCAACTCCATAAATTTGCCCATAAATTCGAAAAGCCCTTTGGTGAAGGATTTAATTATCAAGACATTGAGGTACCGCAATATGCTGAGTTAATATGTTGTACAGCCAACGAAACTTCTTCCGGTGTGCAGATGCGTACACAAGATATTCAGAAATTAAAACGAAGTCATCGTGATAAAATAGTCGCAGTTGACATGGTTTCATCGGCGCCATACCCTGATTTGGATTTAGAATTGATTGATACTGCATTTTTTTCAGTTCAAAAATCGTTCGGAATGCCAGCAGGCTTAGGTGTTTGGATTGACAACGGAAAATGTTTAGAAAAATCAATTAAAATAGCTCAAAATGATGGAATAACCGGGACTTATCATAATTTACCCTCACTTTGGAAAAATTTCGAGAAATTCGAAACACCCGAAACACCCAATGTTATGGCTATTTATGTTTTGGGAAAAGTGGCTGAGGATATGAATAAAATTGGTATTCAGAATATTAGAAAGCAAACTGATAAAAAAGCCGAATTGATCTACAGCTTTTTAAAAAAATCAAATTATCTAGAGGTTTTTGTGAAAAATCAATACCATCAATCTCAAACTGTAATAGTGGCAAATGTTTTAGAAAAGGCTGCTATTGAAGTAATTGAGAAAATAAAAGTAGCTAATATGGTACTAGGAAGCGGCTATGGCGACTTTAAATCAAGCCAAATTCGTATTGCCAATTTTCCTTCTATAAACATGGGTCAAGTTCAAGAATTAATTGAAGAATTAGTGAAAATATAATTTAAAAAACGCATTTGAGGCTTTAAAAAATGCTGGCGAGGTTCTGAACCCCGCCAGCGTTATAATAAAGCCAAATTTTATTTAACTTAAAAATTAGGCTTTAGTAAATATTTAGAATAAAATTCATCAATCACGGCTACAGCATCGGTGGCAGAATCAACCAAGGAAATTAAGTCTAAATCATCCTCAGAAATATAGTGGTTAGTCAACATTGTATTTTTCACCCAGTCCAACAAGCCTCCCCAATAGGCTTTCCCTACTAAAACTATAGGAAATTGCCCAATTTTTTGGGTTTGGATTAATGTCATTGATTCAAACAACTCGTCTAAAGTGCCAAAGCCACCAGGCATTACCACAAAGCCTTGCGAATATTTTATAAAAATAACTTTTCTAACAAAAAAATATTGAAAATTTATGCTTTTATCTTGATCAATAAAATCGTTTGGTTTTTGTTCAAAAGGCAATTCAATATTCAAGCCTACCGATCGGCCACCTTGTAATTTTGCACCTTTGTTACCAGCTTCCATTATACCTGGGCCACCTCCCGTTATTACCCCATAGCCATGCCTAACCAATTTGGCAGCTATTTCCTCCGCTATTTTATAGTAAGGGTTGTCGGGTTTGGTACGAGCCGAACCAAAAATAGAAACACAAGGACCAATTTTTGTCATTTTATCGATACCTTCCACAAACTCAGACATGACCTTAAAAACTCGCCAACTTTCTTCTGATTTTACTTCGTTCCAAGTCCGATCTATAAACGCTTTTTTTATTTTCTCTTCACCTAAAAGCTCCGAATCAAAGTCTTTTTTTATCATAATATTTCAAAATCTATTTTTTTTTATTTAACCAACTAAAAATCCTTCTATAATAAGTAAATTTACAAATTCATTAAGCCCAAAGATTCAAAAAACACAAATATGGCTTAAATGATTACCAATTTAAAATAAAAGCAACAAAAATGTTAAAAAAAATAGCTATTGGTGCCGACCATGCTGGTTTCGAATACAAAAACAAAATTTCAGCATTTCTACAAAAAGAAGGGTATGAAATTATTGATTTTGGCACCTACTCAGCAGACTCGGTTGACTATCCCGATTTTGCTCATCCTGTGGCCTTATCAGTTGAATCTGGTGAAGTTGAAAGAGGTATACTAGTTTGTGGGAGCGGCCAAGGCGTATGCATTACCGCTAACAAACATCAAGGAATACGTGCGGCATTGGCCTGGGACCCTGAAATAGCTAAACTTTCACGAGAGCATAACAATGTAAATATTTTATGTATTCCAGCAAGATTTATTTCTGAAAATTCAGCTTTCGAATGTGTAGATATATTTTTAAAAACCCAATTTGAAGGTGGCCGCCATGGCAATAGAGTTGGTAAAATTAGTTGTTAGAAAAGGCTACTTTAATTTATACAAACCGTTTTTTATTTTTACATATTTCTTACCTAAATTCGGAATTCTCAAAAAAACTTTTTCAAGTAAATTTTCTTGATCGAATATATATTGCGGTGTGTCTTTTTCGAAATTTTCTATAATTTTTATCACGTTGTCATAGCTGCTAATATTCGAAAAGTCAGTTTTAGATAAATTCCAGTTTATATATGGAGTTGCTGTTTTGTTTAAAATATAGGGTGAAAGGTCATTACCCATTACAAATACTTTTTTATTAGTTATATCTGGGTTTTCATTTGAAACTTTTACCCTCATTTTTTCTAATTTCGACATACTTACTGACTCCAATTTTGGTATAAATGCTTGATAATTTATAAATAGTACAACCATAAACAAGCCTAAAAAGAGCAATTCTGCAATCCAAGTTTTTTTAAAGTTGGCAAAATAAAGAATTGCAAAATAAGCCAATGGCACCACAAAGTGAATAAATTGCATTGGTGCTAAAAAAGGAATAAACGCAATAGATAGTATTGCTGCTACAAACCATAGCAATATTATTTGCTGTGCTCTTGTTTGAAAATTGCTATATTTTGAAGTGCCTAATACCGTAAAAAAACCCAAAACTCCAATAATAATCGGGAAAATAAATGAAGAAATAAGCCCTTTAAAATCATTTAATATAAACTGCCTTTTTTCAAATACTTGCAACAAAAAATATTGATTAAAACTACTTAGATTACCATCAATAAAATACCAAATTCCTACTATAGCAATTGGAAAGATTAATCCGAAAATGGCTAAAAACTGTTGTCGGATTCTTGCTCCAGTAAATAGGTTTAATGCAACCAAAATCCATAAAAAGAAAATGACTAATGGTGGATAAAACAAAAATGCTACTCCCAAATAAACTCCAATTTCAAAAACCTCATTGCTTTCATTAAACCTCTCTATTTGGTTCAAAAAAGAGCTAAAGGCTAATAGTAAAAACATATTACCCATTAAGGCTGGTGACAAAGTATAAAAATCAAATGATAAACAAAAATAAAGGGCTAAAACAAGGCCCGGCACATAGTTGCGATCTTTAAAAAGGCCTTTTCTATGCACCAATAAAGTAAAATAAAAAACTTGAATGGCTGTAATTATAAATGCCAAAATATGGTATGCCAATATTGATCTGCCAACGAAGAAATGTATTAAAGCATAAGTTAGGCCTGAAAATGGACCAATATCATCAATTACATCAACGTAAAGTAAATTCCCCGATGCCAATTGCTCACCTGCTAATAACCATTTAAGTTCGGGTATTAATAATGGTAGCTCATATAAAAATACAGGCAACCATACCAAAATTAGAAGAAATATCAAACTAAAAATTTGATAGTAAGCGTTTACTTTAAAAAATTGTAACAAAATTATTGCTTTAAAATTTATACGAAATTACAACCAAACCGATTAATATGTCGACCTTTGTTTGAAAATTATGCTGATTCATTTTGTAAAAAAGAATGGCTTGGAATAAATTAAACAGGTGTATTTATCTATATCGAATTTAATATGTTTTCAAAAAATAATATATTATTAAATTATTTTTTTCTAGGAATTAAGTTTTTATAAAGAAATATTTAGATAAAATCGGACATAATTTGTCCTAAAAATAAATTAAAAAAATGGAATCGAAAAGGCAACAAAAATTTTCCCGACAAATACAAAAAGACTTAAGTGAAATCTTTCAAAAGGAGTTGAAAGGGGCGTTTGGCAATGCTTTTATTACAATTACGGAGGTAAAAATATCACCTGACCTTGGGCAGGCAAAATCATATTTAAGTGTGATGCTAGCACCTGATAAAGAGGGGCTTTTGGATGAAATTCGTGAGAAAACTAAACAGATAAGAAACATATTAGCCAATAAAATAAGGCATCAGGTTAGAATTATTCCAGAGTTATTATTTTTTTTGGATGATACCGCAGAATATGCAGCCAAAATGGACGCCTTAATATCTAATTTGGAAATCCCACCTCTTAAAGAAGGCGAAGTAATTGAAAATTAGGTAATTAGGATAATAAACATTCTCTAAACAGGCGCTTAAAAAAAATGAATTTACCTTTTAAAATTGCCTTCCGATATTTAATATCTAAAAAGAAGGCCAATTTTATAAATATTATTTCATGGCTTGCTATGGCAGGTATTGCATTTGGCACAACGGCTTTAGTTGTTGTACTTTCTGTTTTTAATGGCCTGGAAGACCTCAACCGTTCACTATTCAATTCTTTTGATTCCGACTTATCTGTTCAACCCAAAAAAGGTAAAAGTTTCGATCAAAACATCATTAATTTTAATGAATTAACTAAGATTGAAGGCATTAAATATTATACTAAAATAATACAAGAAAGTGCTTTAGTAAAATATGGTGAGCAACAAACAGTTGCAAATGTAAAGGGAGTAGAAAGTACCTTTCTTAAAAATGAAGCCTTCAAAAAAAGCATAATTGATGGTGAATTTAAACTTTTAGCCGATAGTTCATACCAAGCAATAATTGGCATTGGAATTCAACAAAATTTATCCATTTCTATTGAAAATTTCTATACCCCGCTTGAATTTTGGTACCCCAGCAAAACAGCAAATCTTAATTTAGCGACAGAAAGCTCATTTAACAAAGTAATGGCGATTCCCTCAGGTGTTTTTTCAATTGAACAGTCCTATGACAATCACATAATTGTACCAATTGAACTTACAAGGTCGCTTTTTGATAAACAAACAGCAATCACAGCTTTAGAAATAAATCTAAATACTGATACCGATTCGAAATTGATAAAATCGAAACTAGAAAAAATATGGGGAGAAAAATTAAAAGTTTTTACTCGTGATGAACAGCATATGGGGCTTTTAAAGGCTATAAAACTTGAAAAACTTTTTGTGTTTTTAGCCCTCATATTTATTACAGGAATAGCTGCAATGAACATATTTTTCTCATTATCTATGTTAGTAATTGAAAAAACTAATGACATAAAAACTCTTAAAGCTATAGGCGCAAATAAAACTACAATTGGCAAAATATTTAAAATTGAAGGCTTCCTTATTGCTTCAATTGGCGCAATTATTGGCCTAGCAATTGGTTATATTTTATGTACATTGCAATTAAAATATGGTTTGTTAAAAATGGGAATGGTTTCTGCATTGGTAGATGCATACCCGGTAAGAATTGAATTTTTTGACTTTTTATTTACGGGTTTCGCCATTTTTTTACTAACATTATTAATTTCCCAATTTCCATCGAAAAAAGCTGAAAATATTAGCTAATTTTAACCTAAATTAAACCAAGGTTAAACTTCCGTTTTAGTTTTTTAAAGTAAAAAATCTAATTTCTAGAAAAATTAAAAAAAACAATAATAAATGAAAAAATTATTTTTATTGGATGCCATGGCACTTATATACCGTGCACATTTTGCATTCAGCAAAACGCCTAGAATAACCTCTTCAGGGCTGAATACCAGTGCAGTGTTTGGCTTTACAAACACTCTTTTAGAAATAATTACCAAAGAAAAACCCACGCATTTGGCGGTAGCTTTTGACAGCCATGGCCCAACTTTTAGGCATGTAGAGTACCCATTATATAAGGCCCATCGTGATGCACAACCTGAAGATATTACAGTAGCAATACCCTATGTGAAAAAACTGGTAGAAGCAATGAATATTCCTCTTCTTATTCTCCAAGGCTTTGAAGCCGACGATATTATTGGCACTGTAGCCAAACAAGTTGTGAGGCAATATGATGATTTTGAGGTATTTATGATGACCCCCGACAAAGACTATGGCCAATTAGTTGAAGACCGAATAAAAATGTATAAACCTGGCTCATTTGGAAAGCCAACCGAAATATTAGGCGTAAAAGAAATTTGCGAGAAATGGGATATTGCAAATGTGGACCAAGTAATTGACATGCTAGGCCTTATTGGGGATACTGCCGATAATATTCCCGGTGTGCCCAATGTAGGCGAAAAAACAGCTCAAAAATTAGTGGCAGAATATGGTAGCATTGAAAATATAATTGCAAATGCTGGCAATTTGAAAGGTAAATTACAAGAAAATATAATAAATTTTGCCGAGCAAGGTCTACTTTCCAAAAAATTAGCTACTATTCACTGCGAAGTACCTGTTACTTGGAATGAGATAGATTTAAGAGTTTCAGAAATAAACCGAGATGAGCTAACTAAACTTGTTGATGAACTCGAATTCAGAACTTTAAGAAAAAGACTTTTAGGAGAAGAAAGTAATTCAGGAAATTCAGAAACAGCCTCTCAAGTAGTTCAAAAACCAAAACAAAGCCAAGTCAATTCTGGCCAAATGGATCTTTTTGGCAATAATGAACCTACCAATACAGTAAATATTAATGGTGAATTCAGTTCTGATGAGGAAATTTCTGATGAAAATCAAATCAGTTCAAAACCAAAATTAAATATACATTCAAAAGCACATAACTATCATCTTGTTGACAATGAGCAACTTATAAATGCTTTAATTATTCATTTAAACAAACAAGACTCCATTTGTTTTGATACCGAAACCACGTCTGTGGATGCATTTGAAGCCGAATTGGTAGGTATTTCGTTTGCATATTTTGAAAATGAGGCTTTTTAT
>JANMZR010000128.1:0-1637 GCA_031383555.1 Cytophagaceae bacterium
ACCATTTTTGTAGTTTTTTCATTGGCAGGGCAATGTAAGCTTATAAAATCCGATGTTTTTATTAAAGTATTAATATCCACCCATTTTGCAAAACTCGACTTTTTATCTGAATTTGATGAATACAAGACATTCATTCCTAGTGCATTGGCTATTTCTCCGACCTTTTTGCCGATATTTCCAAAGCCAATAATACCCAAAGTTTTATTTGCTAATTCAATAATTGGCGAAACTGTATAACACCAATCTGCAGCTTTTGCCCAATTGCCTTTTTCGACTGATTTCGAATGCGCCCCAACCTGATTGGCAAGCTCCAATAAAAGTGCAATTGTATGTTGTGCCACGGAGTCGGTTCCATAACCTGGAACGTTGCAAACTGTAATATTATGGTTTTTTGCAGAAACTGTATCAATGATATTATAGCCAGTAGCTGCAACCATAATTAGTTTTAAATGATGCAGTTGGCTAAGAATTTCATCTCCGAAAACAAGGCCAGATTTATTGATGATAATTACTTCTGCATCTTTACAACGCTCAATATATTGGGCTAAATCAGGTGATGTTCTTTCATAAATATTTACTTTGCCGTATTTTTCTAGAAAAGACCATGATAAGTCACCAGGGTTTAAAGTATAAGCGTCGGTGAGGGTTATTTGCATTTTTTACCTATTAATTACCTAAAACTGTTGTGTCGATTGATTGCAATTTTAAGCTTTGAAATTCCTCTATGTTTAATAATAGGAGCCGAAATCATAAGCCCGCTTCCAACTAAAAGCAAACCCAATATCGCTGAACCATTATTTCGTCTTGAGCTTGATGGTAAACCAATTGTTGCTATTTGTGATATTGCGGTTGCAAATCCAACAAAATAGAAACCCAAGCCAATCCCTCCACAAATTTTAGCGGTCCTTTTTGAATTCTCAAATGATTTAAAATTATTGGAGGCAATTTCATCATTCAATAATAAGAAATAAGGCTTCAAATCTTTAGCATTATAGTACACTTTCTCGTTTATAAAATATCTATGCCCAGTATAACCTAAGGTCCATGCGGAAGAATATAATGACAGTGCAATCATACCAACATTTGCTCGAACAGCTAGATTTGGAATGTTATTTGTGGAATCTTGTAATCTAAAATATTCATTTTTATCCTGAGAATGAACTTGAAAAACAGCCAAGCTAAGAAAAAACAAACAAATTTTAAGGCAATATTTCATTTTACGATTCCAAATTAAGTTCAAATAAATTAGAAAGACCAAATTAGTTTAAAACAAAACCCTTTTACCACCTAAAGCAGCCGATTTATAAATGGCCTCAACTATTTTGATATCGTTAAGTCCTTCTTGACCAGGAGCCATCAACTTAGTTTTGTTCATTATTGATAAACAATCTTCATCAATCTGTTTGGTTTGCTGGTTTTTTAGCGGAAAATCTATTTTCGTTCCGTCAGACATTTCACCTTTATTACCCAAATAACCTGACTGTGGCGACATTTTGACCCAACCTTTTTCATATTGAATCTCTAAACTATTTACATTTTGTCCAAAAGAAGACAAACATTTGGCTTTAACACCACCAGGAAATTCCAAGGTGTATTCAACAGTTTCTTCTACTTCTTTATAAATTTCTGGACGTGTA
>JANMZR010000149.1:0-13692 GCA_031383555.1 Cytophagaceae bacterium
AAAATATTAAAGAATTAAATCCAAATCTTTCGCAAAATTACTTTCTTGAATTAATAAACGAAAATCAGGCTAATGGAATACAATTGATTATCATTTTAGAATCTCAATGGCTTAATAAACAGATCATTATAAAATCGAGAATAGCATCAATTTTAGGAAAAGTAATTTCAATCCATGGCCGAAAAACAAAATTTGTTAGAATTGACAAACAAAAAGCTGAGGAATTTTTAAATGAAAATCATTTACAAGGTTATGTATTATCAAAGTTAAAGTATGGTCTTTATTTTCAAAATGAGTTGATAGCTGTGGCTACTTTTTCGGCAGGCAGAAAAATGAAGAATATGCCTGAAAAATATCGTTCCTTTGAACTCATACGGTTTGCCAATAAACTTGGTTATAGAGTTGTTGGGGGACTTTCCAAACTAATAATGGGTTTTTTAAATGAGCGTGAAGTAGGTGATGTAATGACTTATGTTGATCGAGCTTGGGGCCAAGGAAAAGGATTCGAAAAAATTGGTTTTGTAAAAAAAGGAGAACTTCCACCCTTCGTAATTGATAATATTTGGAATGCAGGAAGCTTGAAACTAGTATTGGAAACAAATTATCAACTTACAAACTCTCAAACTATCAAGCTATAATGAACAATCTTATCACAATTCTTGGTCCGACGGCGTCTGGAAAAACTAGATTGGCGGTAGCTCTGGCAAAAAAACTGAATGGTGAAATTATCAGTGCCGACTCTCGACAGGTATATAGAGGCATGGATATAGGAACGGGTAAAGATTTAGCTGAATACCAAAATATACCCTATCATTTAATAGATATTGTGGTTGCTGGCGAGCGTTATAATGTTTTCGAATTTCAAAACGATTTTAAAAAGGCCTTTGAATATATAAATTCAAAAGGCAAAACGGCCATTCTATGCGGTGGAACGGGACAGTATATTCAATCTGTATTGCAAGATTTTAAGTATACCGCAGTACCTGTAAATGAAAATTTAAGACAAAATTTGGAGCAAAAACCTGATGAAGAACTTTTTGAAATATTCAATAAATATCATTCTGATTTTTCCGAAATTGCCAAAACAGAAAGCCGCAAAAGGTTGATTAGAGCAATTGAAATTAATAAGTATTTGTCTGAAAATAAAAGCTTTAGCCCGAAAGCTTACAAACAAGACTCGATAATTTTTGGGCTTGGTTTACCTTCTGAACAACGTAGAGAAAAAATTACAAAAAGGCTCAATGAAAGGTTGGAGTCGGGATTGATTGAGGAAATAGAAACGCTGCTAAAATCAGGCTTAGAACCTGAGCAATTAATTTATTATGGCCTGGAATACAAATTCGGGGTAGATTATTTAATGGAACGATACGATTTTGATACTTTTGTATTGCTTTTACAAACTGCTATCCACCAATTTGCAAAGAGGCAGATGACTTATTTCAGAAAAATGGAAAAAGACGGGTTGATAATAAATTGGGTAAATGCAGAATTAAGTATAGAAAATCAATTAGATTTTATAAATAACAAATTAAAAATATGCTAAACGAAACACTAACTTCACTTTTTGAAAGGGACTTAAAAAAAGTAATTGAAGAACTGAAACTATATAAAAATGAAACAGATCTTTGGGAAATAAAATCAGGAATTTCAAATTCTGGAGGGAATTTGGCACTTCATTTGTTGGGAAATCTGAATACTTATATTGGAAAAAATATAGGTAACACAGGTTATATACGTGATCGACCTCTCGAATTTTCAGCCAAAAATATAGCCTCAAGTACAATTATTAAAGACTTTGAAAATACAATTGCAATGATTAAAATGGTGCTTAACACACAAAATAATGAACATTTACAGAAAATTTACCCTGAAAATGTTTTGGGCTATGAAATGACAACGGAATATTTTTTATTGCATTTATTGGCACATCTAAACTACCATTTGGGGCAAATTAATTACCATAGAAGATTAGTCGGCTAACCAAATTTGTCATTTCAGGTATTACAGGACATCCAAAATTGAAAAAAACCGTATATTTGGGCTTTTCCAAAATAACAAATTAAATAAATGAAAAGAATCTTAGTTTTTGCAAGTTTAATTATTCTAACTTTTACAAGTTTTATGGCTCAAGCGCAACAAGATAAAACATTCCCTTTATACGAAATGCGAGTATATTATGCTGCTGAGGGCAAGCTAGAAACACTTTTAACTCGATTTCGAGATCATACCACCAAGCTTTTCGAAAAACATGGTATGAAAAACGTCGGTTATTGGTTGCCAATTGATAACAAAGAAAATAAGTTGGTTTATATATTGTCGTACCCAAACAAGGAAGCACGTGATTTTTCTTGGAAAAGCTTTGGTGCCGATCCTGCATGGAAGGCCGTGCAAACAGCATCAGAAGCGAATGGTAACATTGTTGCTAAAGTAGAAAGTACATTTATGAAAGAAACTGATTTTTCAAATAGTGATTTCTCGAATAAAGGAAATCGAGTTTTTGAATTGCGCACTTATAAAACCTCACCTTACAATTTAGGATTACTATTAGCTCGTTTCAGAAACCATACCTTGGGATTATTTGCAAAATATGGCATGACCAATCTGTCCTATTTCACACAAGTTGACAACGACAATACCTTGATATATTTACTAGCTCACAAGTCGAAGGAGGCCGGTTTAGCTTCATTTGATGCATTCAGGGTAGACAAAGATTGGGTTGCTGCAAGAACTGCATCGGAGCTTTTGGGTAAAGGGTCATTAACAACTTCAGTGGTATCAGAATATTTGGTGCCTACCGATTTCTCAACTTGGAAGTAATTTCTGAAAAAATAGTAAAAAGTTTGGACAAGGGGGCATGCCCCCTTGTCTGTTTCTACCCTTTTTTAGTTTTTCTTATAATCACCATTTCGCAACAACTTTTATTTTTTTATTGAATTATTCCTTAAAATTACCAATCCTGAACCTTGCTTCCAAGCCTGGTCGAAACCTGATGGAAACTTGGCCACTGGATGGCTTCCCAAAACCAAATCAATATCTCCATCATCATCTAGATCGCCAGCATCCATCACTGACCATCGGCCTAAGTGATTGATATTAAGTGTTTTTTGAGAAAAATTTCCTTTATTATTCTCAAAATAAATGAAGCTTTCCTCTGCTCTATTTTCAACATCAGGAAATAAGGATATTGCAACAATATCCATATCACCATCTAGGTCGAAGTCTTTTATAATGGTTTTATAGGATCCATTTTGGTAAAAAAAGTTACTTTGTTTAAAGCTATTTGTTCCTGAATTTTTGAAAATATAAACACCATGATAAGGCTTTAGGATGGTTGTAAAATCGGCATTATCGCCCGCTGTATAAATTATATCTTTGAGCCCATCGTAATCTATATCTTCCATTTCAAAGGAACTTGAACCATTGATGGGAGGGAAGCGAAGTAGAAGTTTTTCTTCAAATTTCAAATTGCCCTTATTGATATATTGAACAATGCGCTCATCGCCCTGTGCAAATAATGCGGTTATATCTAGCTTGCCGTCATTATTTTGATCGTCAATAATTGTTTTAATTGCACCTGTAGTATTACTCAAATATGTTTTTTCATAAATACCTTTTTTATTTTTCTTCCAAATAGATAGTCCGGAGTTTTTAAAGCCAAATTCAGTTACAAGTAGTTCATTATCAGCTGATTCATCAAAATTGGCAGCCATTGTCGTCACTGGCCTGTTTAAGCCATCAATTAATTTTTGCGAAATATTTAATTTGTTTTCTGAAAAATTTCCTTCCAAAGCGGAGCCTTCTATTTCTTGATTGGCTTGTGTAGTTTTGCCCATAAAGTTGAGCAATAGTTTATTTTTATCTTTAGAGTATTCAATATTTGTCAAAGCATTTTGGTTTTCAATAATTTGGTTTGGTTTACCATTTTTGTCAAAAACCCAAATAAATCTATTAGACTGGTCGCAAGCAATAATTCTATTTTGGGAAGTATCGATAGAAACTAAAGTAAAATTCGGAATGGTACTATTGGCTTTTTTAGTATCTATTCTTTCTATTGAAAATAATCCATCAAGTTTTGAAAATGGCTCAGATTTCGTAAAAGTTAATTTTTCAGGCGCATTTTCTAAATAATATTCCTTAATTTTTTTCCAATCCGAATCACTAACTAATTGGTTTTCAGGCTGTAATATTCTGTACGATTTTATTGGTTCTTTTAAGTTTTGCATTTCTGATTTTACACCTAACAAAATGCTCATGTAAGGCAAGGTACTGTATTTCCAAACATTTTTGGGTAAAAGATTTGGCTCCGGAAATGCATGGCAGCTGACGCAATTTATTTTGGCCAAATTTTCACCTTCTTGGGTATTTTTTTTGCAAGACAAAAATAATAGTTGAGTAAAGGTGAAATAGGAAATTGTAATTAGAATAAAAGATTTTTGCTTGAAATACATTTTAATCAGTAATTAATAATAATCTTTAAAATTAGGTTTAATTTTGCGAAGAAAATTATTGATAAATAAAATTTGCCTAAAATTGAGTAATTGTTGCCATTTATAACAGATTTTACAAGCAATTGGTTGAAATCATTTAATTTTCAATAAAAATCAAAAGAGCAGTTTGCCTTTAATTGCTTTTAAAAAAATAACCCAATGTTCTTAATAGGCAGGACAACAACAAGAAATGAAAAAAACACTATTATCATTAGTAATATTATTTGGTTCAGCTAATTTGTTAAAAGCACAAACTGTTGACGAAATAATAGCAAAACACATTACGGCAAGAGGTGGTGCCGATAAATTAAGCAGCATAAAATCGGTTACCACTGAAAATTCATTGAGTACTCAATTTGGTGATTTTGAAAATAAAATGATAGTGGTTGTTGGTAAAGCTATGAGATCTGACACAAAATTGATGGGCAATGAAATGATTCAGGCTTTTGATGGTACAACTGCTTGGATGTTAATGCCTTCGATGATGGGCGGCTCAGGTGAACCAGAGGCCGCTCCAGCAGAAATGACAAGTGGAATAGCTAGCCAAACCGATCCTTTTCCAATGTTGGATTATGCCACAAAAGGAACAAAATTAGAACTTTTAGGTACGGAAAAAGTAAAAGATAAGGATGCGCATCATTTGAAAATGACTTCAAAAGATGGTATAATTTCAGAAGTTTGGATTGGTGTTGAAAACAGTTTGGTGGCGAAAATTAAGGCCACTCAAAATGGTCAAGAAGCAGAACTCTTTTTCTCAAACCATAAGGAAACTGACGGGGTAAATTTCCCAATGACTATGGAAACTTCAAATCCGATGGCGGGAACTATTACAATAGATACTAAAACAGTTACTTTAAATGGGGTAATTGACGAAAATATTTTTAAATTACCCAAGAAGTAATTGAATTATATTTCTAAAATATGAAGAGTAAGAGTCTGTCAATCAGAACCTTACTCTTTTTTATTGTCGTGATTTTAAGTTGGCTATTAACTTTTTGCCAAACTCAATTGATGGTTTTTCTAAGAGATAATAAAGCCCTTTAGAGAAAACAAAAACAAGTATAAAAATTATAAAACCGTCTAAAATATGAGCAATAGGGCGGGTTTTTGAAATACCAAATAGGGTTATTGAACCAATTAACATTCCAATTATTGGCTGATGAACTAGATACATACTATAACTTGACTCCCCGACTAAAGCAATTAATTTCTCCCACAATTTTGGAATAATTCGCTTAATATTTAAATAATAATTTATTAATGCAATGTAAAAACAAGCCCAAATTAAATCATTAATTTTCAATGTTATAACATTTATTTTAACCAATGAAACCAATACTAATAATCCGAAAAGTCCCCAACCTGATACCTTAAAGAGTTGTTTGTTTTCAAAATGTTTTTCAGCTAAAAAAGCACCCAAACCCCAAACTATCCAGCTTTTAAAAACGAAATTTTGTAAAGCATAATAAAAATTTGGGAAGTAGAAATAGTTGAAAATTAATATAAAAATTAAATAGAGAAATAATAGGAGATATACTGTTTTTTGAATGCCAAAGTTCTTTCTAACCAAAAGAAATATTGGGTAAATCAAGTACAATTGAACCTCTAAAGCCAAACTCCAAAAAGCCCCGTTGAATGAAAAAAAGGTCGAATCTTGAAGGTTATAAGTCATAATCAAATGGGAGAAAAAATCCCATAGTTTTTCACCAGATTTCAAAATATCACGATTGTATTGAAAGGCTAAAAATAATAAAACAACCAAATAAGGTGGGTAAATTCTGAAAAAACGGCGTAAATAAAACTTCCTAAAATCGTATTTTTCTGTTTTATTCACAGAATCCTGGTGAGGACTCCGCTTAGATTTTAGATAGGACAGATGTATCAAATAACCACTGATAATGAGAAATAGTTGCACTCCCGTCCAACCATAACCAAAAGGGGTAATTGTAAGAAATATAGCCCAAAAGTCTTTGCCGATTAGATTTACAAAAAAAGAACCTTCTTCAATTCGAACCTCAAGGTGGTCATTAAGATAGGCCATATAACAATGTAAAACGAAAACGGAGATAATCGCCAAACCACGCAATACGTCCATTTTGTATAAATGATTGTGGGTGTTTTGAGTTTCCGTCATTAAATTGTTGTGAATTAATTATAATAAAACAGGACCATTTTGGTTGATGGTGGACACATAACAAGTTGACTCAATATTCACTTTTGCAAAACCCTTACCCATAGCCTGACCCACTTTGTGTGCAGTTTCTAAATCTTTTGAAAGCGCAAACATAGCAGGCCCAGAGCCCGAAATTGAACAACCTAGCGCCCCATTATCAATAGCAGCTTGTTTCACATCGTCAAATTGTGGTATTAAAATCGATCGGATAGGTTCAATAATTACATCCACCAATGACCTTGAAATTAGATCATAATCGGGAGTCATTAAGCCAGCAATCAAACCAGCCACATTACCCATTTGAGTAATTGTGTTTTTTAGTGAAACTTCACGACGCAAAATATTTCTTGCATCTTTTGTATTTACCTCCACCTGCGGATGTACAATGGTGGTGTATAGTTCAGATGGTGTTTTTATTTGAATAATGTCAAGCGGATCATAAGATCGCACAACAATAAAGCCACCCATAAGGCTTGGTCCCACATTATCGGCATGAGCGCTTCCACAGGCGATGCGCTCACCTTCCATGGCAAAAGGCAATAAATCTTTTTGTTGTAAAGGGTTGCCCATTAGATAGTTAGCGGCAAAAACTCCAGCCACTGCCGAAGCCGCTGATGAACCCATACCACTGCCAAGCGGCATTAATTTCTTCAATTGCATATCAAAACCTTGCCCAGAGCCTATTTTCTCTAAAAACTTTTGAATAGAAATAGTGGCCGTATTTTTGGCAGGATCTTTCGGCAATCGGCCACCCTCGCCTTCAATTGAAATTATATTGAGCTTGCCAGTATTGTTTTTGGTCAATATAATTTCATCGCCAGGGTTATCTACCGCAAAGCCAAATATATCAAAACCGCATGCCACATTGGCAACTGAGGCTGGGGCAAATATTTTTATTGTTTCCATAATTTAGATGATAGCAACATTTAAAATCACCAATTCCATTTCCTGAAAATTTTGGTTTTACTTTCGAGTATCTACAATATTTAAAAGTATAATTTGATTTTCAATAACTGTATAAGCAAGCTGATTGTGTGGGGGTATTAATAATTTTTGTACGGAAATAAATGTTGGATTTGAAATACCTAAAAAAGGGTTTTTTGAAAGTATTTCAAGCCAATCTTCCAATTGAATAGTAAATTTTAAAGCTGTTTCAAAAGACGAAATATCTAATAAATACTCTATAATATCTTTATAATTTTCTTTGCAATTTGGCGTCCATACTATCTCTTTAGCCATTGTTGCGATTCAATTTTCACTTGTTCATTGGTAAAATAATTGCCTTTTTTTACAGAAGAAATAGACTTTTTATATTCCTTAACATCAAAATCACTGAAATCAACTTCACTACTGAATTGCTCTGCAAGGCTTTCATATACTTTTTTCAAATAGGCTTTATCTTCAGTTTTATCAATTAATTGATGAAATAAAGGCACAACTTTTTCTTCAGTTAAATCCATTATTTAGTTTTTTTATCCAATTTACTTTTTAAAAATGAAATGTACAAATTTTTGAATTACTACATTATATTTAAGTTTTTAAAAATGGCTTATTTATAATATCAATGCTTTAAATTCGACTATATTCTTACCCCAAATAACTCGCAACACTCACAATATCAGCAAAAACGCCGGAAGCTGTTACGTCTGCACCAGCACCAGGGCCTTTTATTACTAATGGACGTGTATTGTATCGCTTTGTTGTAAACGAAACTATATTATCAGCGCCATCCATCGCATAAAAAGGATGAAGATTGTCAACCGCTTTTACCCCAATATTTATCTTGCCGTTTTCAAGGGTTGCAATAAACCTTAAAACCTTATTTTCGGCTTTTGCATCGCTCATCATTTTTGCAAAATAGTCATTAGAAACAAGCAATTCATTAAAAAAGGCATCAACTGTTGGTGCTTTTTCACAATTGTCTGGCAATAATTTTTCAATAGTAACATCCTCAGGTTCAAGTATTAAGCCAACTTCACGGCCAAGGATCAATATTTTACGAGCCACATCCATTCCACTCAAATCTTCACGAGGGTCCGGCTCGGTATATCCCATTTCCTTAGCTTCTTTTACGATGTCGGCAAAGCGAACGTTTTCATTGAAATTATTGAAAATATAAGATAAAGTTCCTGAAAAAACGCCCTCAATTTTCTCGAATCGGTCACCAGATGCAATAAGACCCTGCAATGTGTTTATTACAGGTAGGCCTGCGCCTACATTGGTTTCATAGAGAAATTTCACTCCTTTTTTTAGAGCCGTTCTATGTAAAAGAGCATAGTCTTCATATCGACCCGAATTTGCTACTTTATTGGGAGTTACTACTGATACATTGGCCTCAAAAAGTCCCAAATAATTATTATGTATTTGCTTGTCGGCGGTGCAATCAGTAAAAATAGAATTAGGTAAGTTGAGTGCTTTTATTTTTTCCACAAATTGCCATATTTCTGCTTTTTTACCTTTGGATTCAAGCTCTTCCTGCCAGTTTTCTAAAGAAATTCCATGCTCGTCAATCAACATTTTGCGTGAATTGGCAATTCCTACTAAGTTGATTTTTAGGGCTCTATATTTATTTAGGTAGTTTTCTTGTTGTAGTAATTGAGCCAATAAAGCCTTCCCAATTAAGCCTACTCCCACCAAATACAAATTCAATGTTTTTACTTGCGAAAAGAAAAAAGTATCATGAATAACATTCAATGCTTTTGAGATATTTTTCTTCTCAATTACCACGGAAATATTCAACTCCGAACTACCCTGCGCAGTAGCCACAATGTTAATTCCATTTTTACCCAAAACTGTAAATAGCTTGCCTGAAACTCCCGTATGCCTTTTCATTCCTTCACCCACAATGGCTATTACTGAAAGGTTTTCCTGAATCTCAACTCCCTCAATATCACCAACATGTATGTCGTGAGCAAATTCTTTTTCTAAGATTCTCTTGACCTGCTTACTCACTTTTGGGTCGATGGCAAAGCAAATTGAATGCTCTGAACTTGCTTGAGAAATAAGTATTACTGATATCTTATTTTTAGCTAGACAAGTAAATAATTTGGCAGAAACGCCAGCCACACCAATCATGCCTGAACCTTGCAAATTCACCAAAGCCAAATTATCAATCGACGAAATACCAGTAATAATGTACTCCGTACTTTTAGGTTCACGACTTATTATTGTGCCTTCAAAACTAGTATTGTAAGTATTTAATATACGTAATGGGATACTTTTGGCAAATGCTGGTTGCAAGCTTGGCGGATAAATCACCTTTGCTCCAAAATGCGAAAGTTCCATGGCTTCGGCATAGGTAATATTTGGAATTGTGAAAGCATTGGCCACTTTTCGTGGGTCGGCGGTCATCATGCCATCTACATCAGTCCAAATTTCAATTTCCTCAGCCTTTAAAGCGGCACCAAATATAGAAGCAGTATAGTCAGAGCCTCCTCTACCTAAAGTGGTGGTCACATTATCGTCATTGGCGCCAATAAAACCTGTAATTAACTGTAATGATGAAGTTTTTGAAAAATAATCTTGAATTTGGGCATTGGTTTTCTCAAAGTTAACTTCTGCCATTCCGAAATTACTATTTGTATTTATTATTTTACGGGCGTCAAGATATTGACAATCTAAGTTTTGTGATTTTAATATTTCAAAAATTAGCGTAGTTGAAAGCCTTTCGCCAAAGCTTACAATAAGGTCAAGCGATCGCTGAGAGAGTTCTTTTATCAAAGAAATGCCTTTCAAAACATCCTCCAATTCGTTGAAAAGCGTGCGAATATTTGCAAAAACTCTACTTTGATTTTTTATTTCAATCAAAGCCCTTACTACAGCAAAATGTCTTTCTTCTGCTTCTTTTAATAATTCAAAATAACTATCATCAGCTTTTACAGCCAAATCTGCCGTTTCAATGAGCTTATTGGTGAGCCCACCCATTGCAGAAAAAACAACTGCAAATTTTTCATTTTTTGCTATTTTTGACTTAATAATTTCAATTACTGCCTGAATACTTTCTTGATTTCCGCAAGAAGTTCCACCAAATTTTAATACTTTCATTTATGCTAAATAGAGGCTGTTCTCTAATGTTTTTTTTACAAAGTTAATGAAAATAGGCCAATGAAATGGTTCTAAACTGATTTTCGAATATTTGAAAAATACAAAATGAATAATTGCTAAAAATTTTGTAAATTATTCACTAATAAAATTCTACTAAATTCTTTAACAGTATAAAGCAATGTTATATTTTATATGAAAAGCTTACCTTTATTATTTATATCATAAAAACACTCTAAATCAATGTTAAAAATAAGACCAAATCTAATTTTAGCTTTATTGTTTTCAATAATTACAAGTCAATTATTGGCACAATATCCTCTTAAAAAATATCTTTATGTAGCCGAACCCGGCATTAGAAATTACCTTGAATATGGTGGGCATGGTATTTTGGTTTATGATATTGAGGATAATTACAAACTCATAAAGCGCATTCCGACAGGTAGTTACGACGATAAAAATAATCCTGTGAATGTAAAAGGATTATGTGTAAGCCTAGCAACACAATGTATTTATGTGAGTACTGTGAAGTCACTTATGTGTATTGATTTAAATACGGAATTGTTAATCTGGGAGAAAATTTTACCTAATGGTTTCGACCGTATGTCTATTTCGCCAGATGGGCTTACTATCTTTCAACCTTCATTTGAAAAGGAACAATGGTATGTAATTGATGCTAAATCGGGCAAAGTAAAAGAGGAGGTTCTGGTAAATAGTAAAGCACATAATACTATTTTTGGCGCAAACGGAAAGGAAGTTTACATGGAAGGGCTGGCCTCACCAAACTTAACTGTTGTAAATCCTAAAAACACTAAAAAGCAAAGAATAATTGGACCGTTTTCAGCCCCTATTCGGCCTTTTACAGTCAATGGGAAGCAAACTTTGGTTTATGCCAATGTAAATTCGTTATTGGGTTTCGAAATTGGTGATTTGAAAACAGGGAAGGTGCTTCATCAAGTTAAAGTGCCAGGCTTTGAGCAAGGCTTTATCAAACGCCATGGCTGCCCAAGCCATGGAATTGGCCTTACTCCTGATGAAAAAGAACTATGGGTTGCTGATGGAGCCAACCAGCGAATGCATATATTTGACAATACCCAAATGCCGCCAGTTTATAATTCGACCATTGAACTCCGTGACCAACCTGGCTGGATTACCTTTAGCCTCGATGGCAAATATGCTTGGCCTAGCACTGGTGAAATTATAGATGTGGCTAACCGTAAAATTATCAAAAGCTTATCAGATGAAAATGGGGGAATTGTTCAATCTGAAAAAGTTATAGAAATACATTTTCAAAATGGAAAAGCAGCGGCAAAGGGTGATCAATTTGGCTTAGGAAGGGTAAGATGATATTAGATTTTAATTCTTACAAAAATAATTGAAATATATTTATACAACTATCTAAATATACTATAATGATGAAAAAATTTAGCCTTATTGTTTTAATAATTTCAATAAATTTTCAATTCAATTATGCACAAATTGGTGTTTTTGAAAAAGGTGAAGATATTGGCAATCCGAAAGTTAAAGGATCGTCAAGTTATGATGCTGCCAGTCAGATCTATACTTTAAAAGGTGGAGGTGAAAATATTTGGTTTAATCATGATGAGTTTCATTTTCTCTATAAAAAAATAAAAGGTGATTTTTTAATGACAGCCAATTTTCAATTAATTGGCAATGACGACGGTAACGGCCATCGTAAAACAGGATGGATGATTCGGGAGAGTAATCAACATGATGCAGTAAGTATAAACTCATGCATACATGGTGACGGACTTGCTGTGCTTCAATGGCGCCTAATGCGTGGTGCATACATGCGTGATCCTGAGGAGGAAATATTTTTTCCAAGACAGTACTTTGGTGAAACTATTATGGAGTTGGAACGAATTGGCAAGAAAATAACAATGAGATTAGCTAAACCAGGAGAGCCCTTTGAAAATATGTGGGCAATCACTTTGCCGGAATTAAAAGATGAAGTTTTGATTGGCCCTTATTCACTTGCACACGATCCTACAGATATTCAGGAAGTTAATATTTGGAATGTACGAATTTCGACCCCAATTGCTGCTGATTGGAATCCCAATAGAATAGTGAAAACAATAAAATATGATGGATTGGTGACGGCCAATAAACTGGAAATGATTGAAATAGATACAGGTAAAAGAAAAATATTGGATGATGGAGAGTTCCAATTGGCAAATCAACAATACTCGGGAGATTTTAAAGCTATTACCTATTCAAAAAATGGTAGTGAAATGACTTTGCCAACTAGTTTTAATACAAATGTTGAAACTATTAAAACTACAAAAAGGGGTAAAAAAACAAGCTTAGAACCGGATATATATTACAGTGAATATAAAAATGGTGTGAACCAAATTTGGCGAAAAAAAGCAGTGGATTTATCAGGCGAACAGTTGACATTTGATATCAATCATTCTCGTGAGCCAAGGCTTTCACCAGACGGTAAATATATTGCTTTTTTGAGATATTCGCATACCTCCAACCCAAAAGAAGCAGTTCCTTTTCAAAGAGTAGGTTTAAAATTAATGCCATTATCTGGAGGCGCTCCAAAAACTATAGCTTATATTTTCGGCGGGAAAGGTAGTTTAGGAGTAAATTGTTGGTCAGGAGATTCTAAAAGTATTATTTTTTCAAGTAGGTAGTTTTTAATTCAAAAGTAATGAAACTAGTATAATGAAATTTACATATAGTAAAAAATATTTTACATATTGTAAAATAAATCATATATTTGTAGCGTTTATTATTTAAACTTAAACATATACAAATATGAAAACAAACTATTTATTACTTTTGAATTAAAATCGGCGCCCAACCAGGAGATGGTGCCAGATACCTGACTACCTACCTGCACGGTCGTGATTGCTTGCACTCCCGCGTGCAGCACCCTACCGTGGCGCTCCAATTGGTGCGGGGGGCTGGGTTGCTGACGATCAGTGCCGCCGTCGCGCGCGACGACTCGTCACTCCACCGAAC
>JANMZR010000182.1:0-17310 GCA_031383555.1 Cytophagaceae bacterium
CTAAAAAATCCTATGATATTTATAACACCGGTCGGTTTGGTTTGGGCTGCTTGTTGGCTCGCAGGCTAGTTGAAAAAGGTGCAAGGTTTATTTCAGTAACCACTGAATATGAGCCATTTGTGGGTTGGGATACGCATGAAAATGGCCATACCAGATTGGTAAATATGAAAAAAATGATTGATGCCCCAGTATCTCAGCTTATTAAAGATTTGGACCAATCGGGGCATTTGGACAAAACATTGGTGATTTTAGCTAGTGAATTTAGCCGAGATATGATGGTAGAAGGCAAGCCAGAAAATAAAGTAAAAGAGCAAGTTAAGCAACCTGAAATAATAAATGATATCAAATTTTACGGAATGCATAGGCATTTCACAGATGGTGGCTCAATATTAATGTTTGGTGGTGGAGTAAAAAAAGGCTCTGTTTATGGTAAAACTGCTGATGAACGACCATGTAAAGCAATTGAAAACCCGATAAAAATTGCAGAACTTCACCAAACTATTTACCAAACGCTTGGTATAAAACCCGAAACTCAATTCGAAATTGAAAAACGACCTTTTTACACCACTCCTGATGGAAAAGGAAAGGCCGTTAAAGAATTGTTGATTTGAAGTGTAATAACCAAAATAACCTCGGCTAAATACTATAAATGCATAATAATAAACTGAAATTTGGACTTTTTGGAATAGGACTTGATACTTATTGGTCTCAATTCGAAGGTTTAAAAGAGCGTCTTGAAGGTTATTTGGCAAATATTGAGCAAAACCTATATACTTCTTTTTCAACTTACGGTGCCAATTTCAACGAATTACAAATTATAAACGTTGGTTTGGTTGATAATGTAGATAAAGCATTTGAATCGGGCAAAATATTTCGGCAAGAAGACGTTTCTCTTATTTTCATTTACGTGAGCACTTATGCACTTTCTTCCACAGTTTTGCCAATAGTACAGCGGGCTAATGTTCCTATAATAATATTAAATTTATCACCTAGCTCAGCAATTAATTACACAGAATTTAATATGAAAACTGATCGTACAAGCATGACAGCTGAGTGGCTTGCCAATTGCTCGGCGTGTTCTGTTCCAGAAATAGCCAATGTTTTCAATCGGGTTGGCATCAAATTTATTCAAATAACTGGTATGATTAATAATGACCCTGAATGCTGGATTGAGGTTTCACAATGGTTGGAAGCTGCCAAAGTAAAGGAAATTATGGCCAGTAATCGCTTGGGTGCAATGGGGCATTATTATAGTGGAATGCTTGATATTTATACCGATTTAACACAGCAATATGCCTATTTTGGCGGCCATATCGAGCATTTGGAAGTAGAAGAATTGGCGATTTTGAGAAAAGAAGTGAATCAAATTGAGATATTAAATCAATTAAAAGTTTTTAATGAAATATTTGATATTCAGAGTGACTGCATAACTCATGATTTAGAAAATGCAGCACGCACCTCAGTAGCCTTGGAAAAATTGGTGACAAAGTATAAGTTGGGTTCCATTGCCTATTATTATAAAGGAACAGGAAATATTGAAAACGAAGAAGCTATGTCCACTATTATTTTAGATAATTCCTTGCTTACTGCTAAGGGAATTCCAGTAGCAGGAGAGTATGAAATTAAAAATGTACAAGCAATGAAAATACTAGATAGTTTTGGTGCAGGTGGCTCATTTACAGAATATTATGCAATGGATTTTGATGCTGATATTGTATTAATGGGCCACGATGGCCCAGGACATATTGCCATAGCAGAGGGCAAAACCAAAGTGCGACCATTAAAAGAATATCATGGTAAAGTTGGCAAAGGTTTATCAGTTGAAATGAGTATTAAAAATGGCCCTGTTACCTTGCTTTCTGTTGTGGAAAAACAAGGTGGTGGCCTAATGTTTTTAGTCGCTGAAGCTGAATCGGTTGCAGGTCCAATATTAGAAATTGGTAATACTAATAGCCGTTATAAATTCCCCTTTGGCGCAAGAAAATTCGTAAATGAATGGAACAGTCATGGCCCAGCTCACCATTGTGCTATCGGTGTGGGGCATATAAGTAATAAAATCGAAAAATTAGGAGTGCTGTTAAATATGCAAGTGTTACGAGTGTGTTAATTCCGGTTCTTTATCATTTCGACCCAAGTTTGTATCAGGAGAATACTTTTCGGTTATTTGGTTAAAAAGGTTTTCTTTTTGTCATTTTAATATCTTCCAACATGTCGTGTAATTCCTTAACTTTGGCCGGATTTCGTGTAAATACATCATTTTTTTCAGCAATATCTTCAGCTATGTTAAAAAGCTGCCCATTTGCTTGGCTATTAAGGGGTTTTATTTCCTTTGGCTCAGTAAATCCTCCCGAACCCAGGCCTTCAATCAACTTCCAGTCACCTTTGCGAATTGCATAAAAGCCCATCGAGGAGCTGTGTACTATTGCTTGCTGATTGGTAACTTTTTGACTTTTACCTACCAATACTGGTAAAATACTATAACTGTCTTCTGTTAAATATTTAGGATCTGAATTTTTCAAAATATCAGTGCAGGTAGCCATAAGGTTTGTAAGGCAAGTAGTAGCTGAGCTTACACTATTTGGTTTTACTTTCCCGGGCCACTTAACTATAAAGGGAATTCTATGTCCGGCTTCAAATATATCCGCTTTCATGCCTCTCAATTCTCCTGCCGCTTTATGGTTAAACGTTTCAACAAAATTTTGACGCCAATAAGGTCCATTATCACTTGCTAAAATCACAATCGTATTCTGGTCTAATTTTTTTGCTTTTAAGGTTTTGATTATTTCACCTACAGAAGCATCAACCTGCTGAACAAAATCACCATATTCACCAACTTTTGATTTTCCTTGATAGGATTTTTCCGGAACCCAGGGCGTATGAGGCGCCCCCAATGGCAAATACAAAAAGAAAGGTTTTTCAGTTGATTGGTTTTTTAAAAAAGCAACAGCTTTATCTATAAAAGTAGGCAGCACCTTATAGAAATCAAATGATGGAGCCATTTTGCCGGCACGCCAAAAGGCACCTGTATAGCCAGTAGTTAATTTGTTGCCTTCTGTATAAGCATCAGGTTTATCTACTAGCTTTTGATTTTCAAGATAACAATAAGGTGGCATATCCAATGAAGCAGGTAAAATAAAAGAATAATTGAAACCAACTGTATTAGGGCCTTTTGGAGGATCTTTTGAGAAATCAATAACATCGGCACTCATTTCTTCAGAAATACCATAAAGTTTATCGTTTTCAAGTTTTTGATATGCTGGCTGAAGCTGCCAGTCAAGTCCCAAATGCCATTTGCCAATTACACCCGTTTGATACCCTTCCGACTTTAGGAAACTCGCAACCGTTGGCAGCTCGTTTTCTATTAATGTTCTACTATAGCCTTTCAATACACCAACTGGAAGTCGGCTTCGCCAAGGATAACGGCCTGTTAATAAGCCATACCTAGTAGGAGTACAAACAGAAGATGGAGAATGGGCGTCTGTAAATCGCATACCCTGAGAGGCCAATTTATCAATATTTGGTGTTGTTATTTTTCCATCCGGATTATTAATAGAAATATCGCCATAACCCAAATCATCCGCAAGGATGTAAACAATATTTGGCTTTTTGTTTTTCTTTCTTAGAGAAAACAGTGATAAACTGACAAAAGAAAGTATAATAAAACAAAAAATAGTTTTCCATTTTAGGTTTTTTTTCATTGGATTGTAATTTTAAAAAGTGCTTATTATTTATAAGTTATCACCAATTTATTCTTCTTTTTTATTAAGAATATTTCTTATTTTTTTCCCTTAAATTGAGTAAGCTCACTTTTTTTGATGGAATATACAGAATTTCTTCTAAAGAAAAGAATTGTATAATTTAGGTTTTAGAAGTTAGATATTTTACTGGCGTATTTTTAGGCCGACTTTACTTTATTATGATCTTTTTTCAGTCGATTTTTCAAATTTTGAATATAGATGGAAGCTAAATTATTTTTCCATTGAAAAAGCCGACAACATTTTACGGTTGTCGGCTTTTATAAATTCATTTTAAAAAAAATATTTTTGCTTATTACTATACTTTTTCCAAAGCAGGACCTCTACGAAGCACCTCATCTATAATTCCATATGACTTAGCTTCCTCGGCTTTCATCCAATAGTCACGGTCGGAATCTGCATCAATTTCTTCAGGGGTTTTACCTGTATGGAAGGCTAATATTTGATATAATTCTTCTCTTAATTTCACAATTTCCTTAGCCGTAATTTCAATGTCTTTACTTTGGCCTTGGGCCCCACCGCTAGGTTGGTGTATCATTATACGAGCATGAGGAAGTGACGAACGCTTGCCTGCCGCACCGCCTGCCAATAAAACTGCGCCCATAGAAGCTGCCAAAGATGTACAAATTGTTGCTACGTCTGGACGAATATATTGCATGGTATCATATATTCCCATACCTGCATAAACAGACCCTCCTGGGCTATTTATATACATCATTATATCTTTTTTTGAGTCGGCCGATTCCAAAAATAGCATCTGTGCAATTACAATATTGGCGATGGTATCGTCTACTCCGGTTCCAAAGAATATAATCCGATCGGCCATTAATCTAGAAAATACATCTACCTCACGGAAATTCATCGGACGTTCTTCAATAATGGCCCTGGTCATATTTGTAATTTGTGGAATTGGCGAATCTTGAACCGATTTTTGGTATTGGTCAATCGTTAGCCCGTTCATACCCAAATGCTTTACTCCATATTTTCTGAATTCTTCAGCGTTTAATTCATTATTATACATATTTTTCGATTTTATTTTATTTAAAATTATTAATTTTCTTTAAATTTAAATTTGAACACATTTCTAAAAACTATTGAAAATAGATATCTATTTCTAATTATTGGACTTCAATATTTATTTTTTGCAGATATTTTAATAAAAAATGTGCTTTTTGAACTTTTCTTGCGTCTAAAAGTAAATATATAACCCAATTGCTTTTCTATAAGTTCGAAATAACCAACCCAATTTATACATATTTAAGTACAAAGTTGCGAAATACTAATTGAATTGATTGTCAGAATTTCTGATAATTAATTTAAATTTCTGATAAATAAAATTTTTATTTATTAATTTAGGTTAATTATTTTTTACTTGTTTAGCATTAAACATAAATACCTAATTGATTAATTAATTGATATTCTTTAAATTAATTACAAGCATATGAATATAGGTGAAAACATAAGACAAATTAGACTTAAAAAGGGCTTATCTCAAGAAAATGTGGCAGAAATGTTGCATATTTCAACTACAGCTTATGGTGATATTGAAAGAAATACATCAGAGGTAACTGTGGGTCGTTTGCTAAAAATAGCTCGAATACTTGAGGTAAATCATAATGAATTTATTGGTGAAATTGCTGAAAACGAAAATAATAAAGCGGAAGTTGAATTATTAAAGGCGGAGCTATTATTAGCTCAGATTGAATCAGAAAGATGGAAAGAACGATTTATGAGAAGTGTTTTTCAAATAAATAAACCCGACAGCCCTTACCGACAAAAAATAGGTTTCAAATAAAAAAGGCAGTTATGATCAATCATAATTGCCTTTTTTATTTTTAATTGAAAACCCCATGCTAAGATAAAGTTTAAAATTTATTAATGATCATGATCATGATCGTGGTCATGCTCATGATTATGGGCAGGTACAGATTCCTTTAATTTATCGGCTATTTCCTTAAATTGCTCCACATCAATTATTTTAGTATTCACTGGTATTCTTGCGATTATTGCATCACCGATTTTATCTTCAAATACCTTCTTAAACATTTCTTGAAAGCGGTTTTCACCATCTTTTGATTTATCGGTCAAATAATTATTAGCCACTTTTTCTATTATGTCATCCATACCACCATCATACATTCCAAACTGCCCACGCACCATTTCTTTAGTTTTTTCTAACACATCAGCATATTCAACTTTAACTTCAGCTATTTCAGCTATTTTGTTTTTGATAAGGCTCCAACGCAAGTCTTTTTTCACATATTCGAAATCACGGTCAACTTCAGCCTCAGTAAACTTCCCTTGATTTACTTCAATCAACCATTTTTTCAAAAACTCACTTGGAAGTTCAATATCAATTGAATCTAATAGTGCTTTTTCAGCATCTATTTTCAATAAAAATTCTGACTCTCTTTTATAATTTCCCTCAATAATAGTTAAGACTTGTTCGTTAAACGATGCTTCATCAGTTGCCTTACCTACGCCCAATACTTTATCAAATAGTTCTTGGTTTAACTCTGCAACACCATCACGTGTAATATCTTCTATTAAAAATTGAGTATTTCCTTCTAAATCAGCAAGCTCAGTTTCTTTTTTGCCTGTAGCTAAAGCCAAAGATTTCTGGTCAACAAATATGGTTTGAATATCAAAATTAAGTGTATCGCTTTTTTTAGCACCAATAAATAAACCTTTTGAAGCATCATTAATGGCTTTCATCGGTATGGCAGACTTCTCTGTCCAATCGCCCAAAGTGAATACGCCAAACACCATATCACCATCTTCAATAACTTCAATATGTATTTGCTCAGCAAATTGTTTTTTTATGTTGACAAGCGTTTCATCCAACTCTTTTTTCCCTGCTTTTATTTCGAAGCTATCAACAGGCTTTATTTTGGAAAAATCAACTTCAAAGTCACCAGAAAGGCCTAATTCGTATGAAAAAGAAAAAGATTTTTGTACATCAAAATCAATATTTTCTTCTTTTATATTGGGTAGTGGATCACCAACTATAGGAAGCTTATTTTCTTTAATATAGTTATTGACCGAATGACTCATTAAATGATTTATCTCATCAATTAAAATTGGTTTGCCATACATTTTTTGAATCATACCCATTGGCACCATTCCAGGCCTAAAACCTTTCATGTTAGCTTTGTTTTTATATTCTTTGAGTTTTTTGTCAACAGAAGGCTTGTAGTCAGCTTCTTCTAAGTCAATTTTTAGTGTCGCTAATGTATTATTGTGCTTTTCTAGCGTAATTTCCATTTTATGATTTTAATGTAATGAATAAGTATAAGTATTTTTTAAACAAAAAAAGCCCTAAAAAGGGCTATTTTTGTTATTGGTACGGGTGAAGGGACTCGAACCCCCATGCCTCGCAGCGCCAGATCCTAAGTCTGGTATGTCTACCAATTCCACCACACCCGCAAATTGGAATGCAAAGGTAGAGAAAAAAAATTATTTTTTGAAACAGATATTAAAAAAATAATTCACTAATTAATTTTAATTTAACTACTTTTTATAGTGCAAATTGCCAGTTATTTGAATGTTGCCTTGCAAAAGGGATAGTACCTGAAATCCTTTTATTATTTTTTTATTGCATTGGCCGGTTACCAAACTACTTTTTAATCTTTAATTGGACTTTGGGCAGTAAATATTTGCCAAAAAATAATAAAAGATTGAAAGTGGATAGCCCGACCTCTGGCGCAGCCGAGGATTTGCCCAAATAAAAAACCTTTTTCTTTTTCATTCGATTTCTGAAATTTAAAAAAAAATATTAACTTAGTTTATATTCAAAAATAATCGTCGATAAAATTTGGAAACCCAAATAGAAATAGATTTAGAAAAGGAAAGGCTGGAAATATTAAAGCGTTATAAACGACTACTTACTGCCGCAAAACCGGTTTTGGAGGAAGGTGATGCGAAGTTGATTAAGCTAGCCTTTAATATTTCGGCAAAAGCACATAAGGACGTGCGTAGGAAGTCAGGGGAGCCATATATCTACCATCCGATTGCTGTAGCGCAAATTTGTGCGGAGGAAATTGGGTTGGGTACAACCTCAATTGTTTGTGCGCTTTTGCACGATGTTGTGGAAGATACTGAGATGTCCATCGCCGATATTGATCAAATATTTGGCAAAAAAGTGGCTACCATTATTGATGGTCTTACAAAAATATCGGGTGTATTTGAGTACGGAAGTTCTCAGCAAGCTGAAAATTTCCGAAAAATGTTACTCACACTTTCCGATGATATTAGGGTTATTTTAATAAAATTGGCTGACCGACTACACAACATGCGCACACTAGTGAGTATGTCACGTGAGAAACAATTGAAAATCGCCTCTGAAACTTTATATTTATATGCACCCCTTGCCCATCGATTGGGCTTGCATGCCATAAAAACAGAACTTGAAGACTTGTGTTTGAAGTACACTGAACCTGAGGTATTTAAAAATATATCTCGAAAACTAAAAGAAACTAAAGTTGGTAGAAGTCGTTTTATTTCAAATTTTAGTAAGCCAATTGAGAATAGCCTTAAAAACTCAAACATGAAATTTGAGATAAAAGGTAGACCAAAATCTATTTATTCGATTCATAACAAAATAAAGAAATCAAATATCCCTTTTGAGGAAATATATGATCTTTTTGCTATAAGAATAATCATTGATGTACCCGAAGAACAAGAAAAGTCGGCTTGCTGGCATGCTTATTCAGTGGTTACGGATTTTTATAAGCCAAACCCTGATCGATTGAAAGACTGGATTTCAACTCCGAAAAGTAACGGATATGAATCGCTTCATGCTACTGTAATGAGCGACCAAGGCCAGTGGGTAGAAGTGCAAATTCGTAGTGTGCGTATGGACAATATTGCCGAAAAGGGATTTGCAGCGCATTGGAAATACAAAGGGAATGACACTCGAACTGGCGCCACTTTTGAAAACTGGCTATCTCAGGTGCGAGAGGCTTTAGAAACTACAGACAAGAACCGCTCCGCCGTTGAAATGGTTGATGAATTTCGGTCAAATTTATATAATGAGGAGGTTTTTGTTTTTACCCCAAAAGGTAAATTAATAGTAATGAAAGAAGGAGCTACAGCCTTGGACTTCGCCTTTGAAATTCACTCTGAGGTAGGTGTGCATTGTATAGGTGCCAAGGTGAATCAAAAACTAGTTGCCTTGAGCCATAAGCTTGTTAACGGGGACCAGATTGAGGTAATTACCTCAAAAAAACAAAAACCAAGTGAAGATTGGCTCCGATTTGTAGGTACTACAAAAGCCAAAACCAGAATTAAGGAGTTTATAAAAGAGGAAAATCGTAGGTATGTGACTGATGGGCGTGATGCCGTTGAGCATCGCTTGAAAATTATGCAAATTGAACTCACGCTGGAAGTTACTAATCAGTTGAGAGCCTATTTCAATTCCAAAGATTCCAACGATTTGTTTTATAGGTTTGGTAAAAGCTATTTACAAATAGATGAATTAAAAAAATGGAAAAATGAACGTGAAAGTCATCTTAAAAAACAAGCTGAAAAGATCATCAATAAACCAATTACTGATGCGAAGTCATTTGCAAAGGAAATGAAAAAAGCCCATGGTGGCAGAAAAGATGGTGACGAATTGCGAATAGGGGAGGACCTCGATAAAATAGATTATACCCTTGCTAAATGCTGCAACCCAATTGATGGGGATGAAGTTTTTGGCTTTGTTACTGTAAATGAGGGTATTAAGGTACATCGTACTCGTTGTCCCAATGCCACTGAGCTGCTTTCTCGCCATGGCGATAGAGTAATAAAAGCACAATGGGCGAGTATAATTGACACTTCCTTTAATGTAGATTTGCAAATACGAGGAACTGATAGGGTGGGGCTTGTGAATGACATTACTAAGGTGATATCCAATGACTTAAAGGTAAATATTGTAGGCCTGACTATTGGAGTAAAAGACGGTATTTTTGATGGAAAAATCACTTTGATGGTCCATGATGCCCAACACCTAGAATTGCTCGTAATGCGAATGGAAGACGTAAATGGGGTAGTTGAAGTGGTGAGACTACATTAAATTGACCTTTATAATTTTCGTTTTATTTATTATACACCAATTATCAAATTTAATTTTTCATAGCCCGTTTTGCTTATTGGAATTTTTGTGTTGTCTTTGAGTAATGCCATATAAGTATCTTTTTCATAAAGTTCTAGGCGAGTAATTTGGTCAATATTTACTATAAACGATCTATGTACTCTTACAAATTGGTTTGGATTCAGGCTATTTTCAAAATAATTCATAGTTTTTGATTTCAAGTTCATCCCATCTTTTGTCATTATTTTTACAAAATCACTTGATGCTTCAATGTAATATACTTCATTTGCAGGAATAATTTTAATTTTGCCTTTAGTTTTTACAACAATTCTATTACTTTGGGCTTCTGAATTTGGGAGATTTTCAATGATATTTTTAATAGTATCGGATTGATTATGAGATAATTGCCATTTTTGCATTGCTTTGTCAAATCGTGTTTCACTGAATGGTTTCAACAAATAATCAATGGCATTGTTATCAAATGCTTTTATGGCAAATTCGTCAAATGCTGTAGTGAAAATTATTCCTGGCATTTCATCCAAAAGTTCCAACATTTCAAAGCCAGTTATTTTTGGCATTTGAATATCCAAAAATATAAGATCGGGTTTCAATTCCGTAATTTTTTTCACTGCTTCAAATCCATCTCCACATTCTGCAACCACCTCAATATCATCGTATTTCATTAAATATTCCGCCACTATCATTCTGGCTAGAGGCTCATCGTCTATTAATATAACTCTGGTTTTTGGCATGTTTTATTCGTTTAATGTCTTTATAATTGTTTGCGGAATAGTAATTTCAGTAATAAAAGTATTTTCTATAGTACTCGTTTTTAAAAGGTCGTTTCTGAAAAAAAGCAATTGAAGCCTTTTTCGAACCGACCTAAGGCCAAACCCTGTTCCTTTTGAATTTATTGAGGTCAATTTATCGAATGGGTTTTTTATTTCTAAAACTAAATTATTTAATTCTTTTTTGGCATTTAAATTTATTTTCACCTGCTCTATGGTATCATAAAGGCCAAATTTTATTGCATTTTCCATAATAGGTTGCAAAAGTAGGGCTGGTATTTTTTGAGTTAAAGTGCTTTCTTCCACTTCGAAATTTGTAATTAATCGGTGCCCAAAACGCACTTTTTCAATTTCTAAATAGAGCTGCAAATGTTGCAATTCATCTTTTAATTCTACCAGTTGATTTTCTTCCTTTTTAATTGTATACCTCAGAAAATCAGATAGTTGTTCTATCATTTTTCTGGCAGCAGTTGGCTTTGAGCCTATTAATGCATTAATAGAATTGAGGCTATTGAATAGGAAATGTGGTTGTAATTGTTGCCTTAATTTATATAATTCAGACTCACGATTTAAGGCCAAGGCTTCTTCTTTTCTTTTATTGTTTTCTTTATTATCACCAATATTATACCAAATTAAGCTGAAAGCTGAAAAGCATAATAACGCTAAAAAGTTGAATATGAGCCTAACATAAGTTGAATTTTCTATAAAAGTTGAAAAAGGTTTATCGTTTTTTGAATATAATAACAGGAGCCAATTTGGAAAAAAAGTACTGAACCAAGCATATACCAAACACCAAACCAATAAATAACTATAATTGAAATTGGCTGGTCGATAAAAATTTAAGTTATTGCCGATTAGAATTACACTTAAGCCAAACAAAATTGTGGATAAGGCACAAAACAAATTACTAGATACTGTATTTAATTGATAGAAATTTAGCCATAAAAATAACAATCCATATAAAATGGTTAAACTTGCTGCAAGGCTTATTTTAAAATTACGTTCACTAATTATTGACGACATAAAACATATAATTAACTATTTGTGAAAAATATTTTTAACCAAATAGCTTATTATTAGACTAAATTAATTTTTTGATTAATAGCTCTTTATCTCAATTCCCCCAAATATATTTACGCCTTTGAGAATAATTACTTTTTCTTGTGAAATCTCATCCGCTTGGACCATTCTTTTATCATCAATGCCACCGAATATAGAAACCAATTCATTACTTTGCACGTCCCAATTGGCTGGAATAATAAGCTTTGTACCTCCCATTACATTTACCGCTTCAATGATGATTTTGCCTTGAATATCGGCTTGCATTAAATTAAGATCAACTCCACCCATTACACTCACCAAACTACCTCCTTGAAAGTTTTTCGACAATATATTTTTCTTTATACCGCTAAATATTGCAACAGCGTCTACCCCTTCCTCATTTGAGGTAGTTGAGCCAATAAATTTTTCTTGGTCTAAATTTTTCCATTTGCCCTTACCCAACTTGGGTGAAAAAATAAATGAAATACCGATAGCTATTAAAATAATTGGGAATATGAAAGGTCTTAAATTGGTGCCAACCGTCATTTCGTCCCATAAAAATAGAGAACCAATTGCAATTAAAATAATCCAAGCTGGGTTTTTGAAATTGTACTTAAATCCATTGAATATACCAATGCCAATCAAAAGCATTTCCCAACTAAATACCCACCAAGGAAGCCCAATGTTCATTTTTTTTGCAAATAACAATATACCAATTACTAAAATAAATATTCCAGTATAAAGCTTGCTGTTTTCACTTCGATTTTTAAAGTTATTCATTTCTATTTTTTTTAAAGTTTAAATTATATTCAAAAATATTGGCTTAACATGCAAATAAAAATGCAAATTAGTTTAACACAAGTTATAATCCTGTGAATGATGGCTTTTTGACGTTAAACCCAAATTGGTTGTGACAATGTCTAATGTTAATCTAGGTTAAAATATTTTTGTAATTATCAAATTTAATCAAATAACAGCTACCTAAAAATTGACTAATTTTGTAAAATGTATAAAAATCTATTAAAACCCATCTTTTTTCTTTTTGATGCAGAAAAGGTACATTATTTTGTATTTTCGTTATTAAAAATTTCCTTTAATATACCTGGAGTATCTTTTATCATTGAGAAATTGTGTGTAAAAAAGCATAATTCATTGAAAGTGAAAGCTTTTGGCCTAGAATTTGACAACCCAATTGGCTTGGCAGCAGGGTTTGATAAGAATGGCGAATTGATTGATGAGTTAACCTGTTTTGGCTTTGGATTTATTGAAATTGGTACTGTTACACCAAAGCCTCAGGAGGGTAACGATAAGCCTAGGTTGTTTCGACTAGCTCAGGATGAAGCACTTATCAATAGAATGGGGTTTAACAATAAAGGATTAGAGCAGGTAGTAAAAAACCTTAAAAAAAGGAATAGTAAAATAATAATTGGTGGGAATATTGGTAAAAACAAATTGACACCAAATGAAAATGCACTTTCAGATTATAAGATTTGTTTTGAGGCCTTATTTGACTATGTCGATTATTTTGTAGTAAACGTAAGCTCGCCTAATACCCCCAATTTGAGAGAGTTGCAAGAAAAAAAGCCCTTAACTGACTTGCTAATGGGTGTGCAAAATTTGAATAATTTGAAGTTAAAACCTAAACCAATTTTATTAAAAATAGCTCCAGATCTCACCAATTCGCAATTGGATGATATAGTAGAAATAGTTGAGTCAACAAAAATATCAGGAATAATAGCTACCAATACAACTATTTCTAGAGAAAACTTAAATACCTCATTGTCGGAATTAAACAGAATAGGAGCGGGAGGGCTTTCAGGAAGGCCACTTTCAGAAAGGTCAACGGAGGTTATTAAATATTTATCGCAAAAGTCTTTTAAAAAAATACCTATTATTGCAGTTGGGGGGATTTCTAAAGCAAAAGATGTGCAAGAAAAATTGGATGCCGGAGCTTGTTTGGTACAAATTTATACTAGTTTTATCTATGAAGGACCAGCTGTTGTTAGTAATATTTGTAAGGAAATATGCCAATAATTACATAAAAGGCTTATAAAAAGCTTTTAATAAACATCTTTTACCATCAAAATTCCTGCATTAATTTTTCAAAATTCAATAATAAAATAATAAAATTGTCAAAAAAATTGTTACTTTGTAAATTATTAATTTACAAATGTTAATTGAATGCTTAATTTATAATGGCAAAGAATACATATAGAAAGGTTGAAGAGAAAATAAACCCGCCACGAAGCCAAGCAAAATCTCCTAAAAAGGAGTTTGAAATGAGCCCTGAAGGAAAGTTAGGCATGGGCCTTTTTTTTATTATTCTGGGCCTTTTTTTATTTATTGCATTTAGTTCCTATTTTTTTACTGGACAAGCCGATCAAAGTCACCTGAATGTTGGTTTGGAAAGTAATAATGGTGATGTGAAGGAAATAAAAAATGCGCTGGGCATAGTTGGAGCCATGGTAGCCGACTTATTTATATTTCGATGGTTTGGTATTGCAGCATTTCTTTTAGTACCAATTTTGTTTTTCTCAGGAGTTAAATTGGCCTTCAATAAAAGCCTCGTGAATATTAATAAGCATACCTGGGAAATGCTGTTTTTCATGATTTGGATCAGCTGCTTCCTTGGCTATTTCGTTCATCTTTTTGATGCTGAAAGTACTTTGAGCGATTTATCGGGGGGTATTGGCTTTACAATAAGTGTTTATATGCAAAGTATAATTGGCTGGCCATCAATTATATTATTGTTTTTATTGCTTGCACTTTTCCTAATATTTTTCTATAAAATTACCTCTTTCGGAATGTTGATTTCCAAATTTAAAGGAGAAAGTGATTATGATGAAGAAAAGCCTAATTACCAAAGAAACCCTGACAATTGGGAGGAGGAATTTATAACCAATGAAACTTTTGAAAAACAAATATTTCAAAAATCTTCAATTGTTGATGAAACAGACAAAGAGGAAATTGAAAAGCCAGCAAAATACAGCTCTGAGCTTAATTCACCTCCCAAATTATCATTAGAAATAGAAAAGTCGAGTATTCAAGAAGATATAGCAGAAGAGCATGAGGCAGATTTAGAGGCGGGTAACCTTGTGAAATCTCATGGACTATATGACTCTACCTTGGATTTGCCCAAATACCAATTCCCAACTTTGGATTTGTTAAAAGACTATCAGGCAGATAAAGCACAAGTTTCAAATGAAGAATTAGAAGCCAATTCCAAGAAAATTGTGGAAACTTTGGGCAATTATGGAATAGGAATTGCCTCAATAAAAGCCACAATTGGGCCTACAGTAACTCTTTATGAGATTATACCTGATGCGGGAGTGCGTATCTCTAAAATAAAAAGTTTGGAAGATGATATTGCCCTAAGTTTGGCTGCTTTGGGAATTAGAATTATCGCCCCAATACCTGGAAAAGGTACAATTGGTATAGAAGTGCCTAATAAAAATCGGGAAATGGTTTCTATTAAGTCGTTGATAATGAGCGATAAATTCCAGAAATCAACAATGGATTTGCCAATAGTTTTAGGGAAAACAATTTCTAATGATATATTCATCACTGACTTGGCAAAAATGCCTCACCTTCTGATGGCAGGTGCAACAGGTCAAGGAAAATCAGTTGGTTTGAATGTAATAATTGCATCCTTAATTTATAAAAAGCACCCTTCTCAATTAAAATTCGTTTTGGTTGACCCCAAAAAGGTAGAGCTAACTTTATTCAATAAGCTTGAAAGGCATTTTTTAGCAATGTTGCCGGGTGAAGCAGAGGCTATTATTACCAATACTAAAAAGGTGGTGAATACCCTCAATTCTTTATGTATTGAAATGGACAATCGGTATAATTTACTCAAAGATGCAGGTTGTAGAAACTTGAAAGAGTATAATTTGAAATTCGTAAATCGCAAACTAAATCCTGAAAAAGGCCATAAATACTTGCCATATATTGTGTTAGTTATTGACGAATTGGCCGACTTAATGATGACAGCTGGTAAGGAAGTAGAGCAACCAATTGCGAGGCTTGCACAATTGGCCCGGGCAGTTGGCCTACACTTGATTGTTGCTACACAACGGCCATCAGTAAATGTAATTACTGGTATTATCAAAGCCAATTTTCCTGCCCGATTGTCGTTTAAAGTAACCTCAAAAATAGACTCACGCACCATATTAGACACAGGAGGCGCCGAACAATTGGTGGGGCAGGGTGACATGTTGCTTTCCACAGGCTCCGAAATATTGCGTTTGCAATGTGCATTTGTAGACACACCAGAAGTTGACGATGTATGTGATTTTATTGGGGCGCAGCAAGGCTACGACTCGGCTTATATGTTGCCGGAGTTTGAAGGTGATGAATCAGGTGGTGAGGAGAAGTCTGACTTTGATCCTAACAATCGTGATGCTTATTTTGATGAAGCTGCCAGGTTGGTGGTTAACCACCAACAAGGCTCTACTTCATTGATACAAAGGCGATTGAAGCTAGGCTATAATAGGGCAGGTCGACTAATAGATCAATTGGAAGCTGCAAGAATAGTTGGTCCTTTTGAAGGCTCAAAAGCAAGAGAAGTTTTAATTCAGGATAGCCAGTCGCTTGAGGAATACCTGAAAAACTTGAGCTAGTTTGATTTGAATTTTCATTTTTTATTTTAATCCTTATTTCATTTCTTTTAATAGATTTCCTGTTATTTTTGTAAATAGAAAAAATTCTAACCGTTTAGAAATAAATCAATTCAATGAAAAAAACAACCTTCATTTTTATATTCCAAATTATTTCTGGCTTATTATTTGGTAACACTGGTCCAACCCAAACTGCCGCAGCAAAAGCAAAGGCTGGGGTTATATTAGATGCAATGAGTAAAAAATATGCAGGTATACCTAGTTTTAATGCAAGCTTTACTTATTCAACAGAGGGCTTAAAAGAAAGTTACAAAGGTGATGTAACGGTAAAAAGCAAAAAATTCAGGTTAAAATTAGCTGGGCAAGAAATTTTCAATAATGGGCAAACTGTTTCCACTTTTATAAAGGAAACAAACGAAGTTAATATCTCAAATTTCGATCCGGCCGAGGAGGGTATTAATCCGGCCAAAATATATACGATTTATAAAAAAGGCTATAAATATACTTTTATTGAGGAGCAAAAGGCGGGGAAAAGTGTTTATGAAGTGGTGGAACTTACACCAGAGAAAGCAACTAGTCAAATTGCCAAGCTAAGAATTACGGTTGATAAAAAAGATAAATCTGTGAAATCGTGGAAAATAACCACAAAAGATGGCAAGAAGCAAAATTTTAAAATCGATAAATTTGTCGCTATAAAAGTGCTTTCAGATGGCCATTTTGATTTTGACAAAACGAAACATCCAGGTGTTGAAGTAATTGATTTAAGGTAATATTAATAATATTATTTCATGTTCTCTTTTATTTTCTCAAGTTGAATAATATATAATTGATTTTTAGGGTTTAAATACTCTCTTTTTTTGGTTCAAATATTTGATTAAGTTTATGGCTAATTTCAGCATTTTTGAGCATAATTCCTCTCATCATTAACTCTTCATGCAAAGCAAAAAACATTTTTCGAAAATATTCAAATCATTTTCTTTGATTTTACGTTCAATCTCTAATTTGTATTCAGCTGGTTATTTGCTCATTTTTTGTTA
>JANMZR010000194.1:0-1545 GCA_031383555.1 Cytophagaceae bacterium
TCCAAGTTTGTTATCATGTCCTTTAGATACTGGAGCCAATTCAAACAAAGCCTTTAAACTCTCTATATTCCTATAATTATCAACAAGTTGATCCGTTGCTGGATTTTCCGCATTACCTTCTATCCAGACAGCTATTCTAGCTTGTTCGTCTTCTAATTCTTTTAAACCTAACTTATAAAGATCAAATTTTTCGTTTAAAGACAATGGTGTAAACTTCAATCGAATCAAATTAAGTTGTGCATTTTCAAGTTTTTCTTTTACTTCTGTTTTTACTTCCTCACTATATTTAAGCCATATTGTAATTTGCTCAAGGTACTTAAGCCAAATGGCAATTTTCTCAAACTCTTTAGCTATAAATATTTCTCGATTTGCTAAAAGCGTTGCATCATTGACATTTATATTTTCCTGTAAAATCATTTGTATGATAAAAAATATACCTCCTAAAATAAGGCTCGATGGAGTGTTTTCGAGAATCATTAGTTTCAATTGAGCCTCTTCTGCTTGACGTTTAAGTTCTTTTATATCGAATGGAGTAGCAACTGAGCCAGCAAAATCTGTAACATCTGAAAATGACAACCTTTTTATTTCAGATCCTTTCTGTTGAATAGTATGTGTCAACTCATGCGCCAACAAACTTTTACCTGAAAATGAATTTGGATTGTATTGGCTTCTGCCAAAATAAATATTATTTCCATGGGTAAATGCCTTAGCATTAATACTTTGGCTCATTTGGTTGGCTTTGCTATCATTATGAATTTTTACATTTGAAAAATCAGTACTGAAAGCATTTTCCATAAAACCTTTGGTACTTTGTGGTAATGATGCACCATTACCTTTTGAGCTATTTAATGAGCTTGAAAATGAATTTGAAACAGCCATACCGGCCATTCCACCAGTTTCTTTTCGCATAACACTTTTACGCTTTTCTTCTTCATCGCAGGAGGCACATTTGCGCTGAACCGAAGCTCCAATTATACCCGTGCTAGGTCTGTAAGTACTTGTATTATTGGGCATTCGCATCACTCTTTCAGCCATAGCATCAGCCTCTTGCTCGTATTTATCGCCTGGGGAGTTGATGGTGAGCTTGGGTTGGATGAATTGCCAAGAGCCTTTATTTCTTTGAGCGTAGGATTGGTTTTGCATATGAAAAGAATTATCCAACTATTTTTAAAAATAATTAATCTTTTTTTATACTATCAAAATAGTTTTCCCAATATTCGTCAGATTGAATTGCAATGAATTTTTCCAAATAGGGAATAATTTCTTTATCACTTAGTTTTCCACCTTCTACGGCTTCAAAAGTATATTCATATCGAAGTCTTTTGAGTTTATTTAGCATTATTTTTAATCGAATCCAATAGGTTTCAATATCCCAAAATATTGCCAAAGAACTCAAAAATGTAACCATAGAAGTGAGTATTAAAGCTGTATTTGATGCTATCTTAACCCAATTACAGTGATCTAATTTTAATCCCAAAACTATACTCGATATTGAAGATAATACCAAAATGCCAATTCTTAGTGTGTAGTGAATGTATTTTTTAT
>JANMZR010000234.1:0-8294 GCA_031383555.1 Cytophagaceae bacterium
CACACGGAAAAAATTTACCGGAACAATAGCCATAGCTATTGTGAGGATACATTTTTGAGTATGGAAGCTTTATTGAAGACTGATTTTTATGTAATAAATACCTAATGCGTAATCTGGGTTAAACATTCCTAAATATCTCTCCACCGAAGGATTTAATGCTTTAGTTACAACTTTTACTAAAGTTCATCAGCGGTTCCCTATGATGCTACTTTCTAGTTTAGTTGGTACTTTTTCAATGATTTATTTTTTGGAAAAAGATGGAAATGACTATGTAGTTGGCAAGGTTGTTTCCACATTAGCATTGGCTTTGCCATTAATGTTTAGTATTGAAATATTTAATGAACGCAAATTGTTTAATAAATGGATTCCAATAATATTCGGAATACTATTTCTAACAAGCTATTGGTATTTTTTAGAAATTGAAAATAAATATAAAGAATTCCGAAAATTTCAAATCACATTTGCAGTATTGGCTATTGTTTTCCATCTTTTAGTTTCGGTGGCACCCTATTTCAAAAAAGGTAATATTGAATCTTTTTGGAATTATAACAAAACTCTTTTTCTTTCAATATTAAATGCTTTTTTGTATTCACTCACACTTTCTGGCGGTTTTTGTTTAGCTATTTTGGCCATTGATAAATTGTTTGACATCAATGCAAATAACGATTGGTACCATAATATTTTTTTTTATAAATGGCAATTGCAATACTGTTTTCTTTTTGGCAAAACTTCCAACTCTTGATATAATAGACACTAAAAAAGATGATTATCCTTTGGGACTTAAATATTTTACCCAATATGTTTTATTGCCTTTAGTGGCAATTTATTTACTTATTTTATTAGCCTATGAGTTCAAAATTATTATAAACTGGAGTTTGCCAATAGGTTGGGTGTCAGTATTGGTAATGGCGTCTGCCATTTTCGGAATTCTTGCATTTTTGCTATTGTATCCTCTTCGAAACGCCAATAAATGGATAACCAAATTTACAAAGGCCTATTATTGGATTTTAATTCCTTTGATATGCCTAATGATAGTGGCTATTTATGTGCGTATTAATGAATATGGCGTAACTGAGCCTCGCTATTTCATAGCATTAGTTTCAGTTTGGTTGTTGAGCATTTGCATTTACTTTTCTGTAAGTAAAATCGATAATATAAAAATAATTCCTATGTCGTTGATAAATATTGGTTTATTGTCAATTTATGGGCCTTTTAATACTTTTTTTGCAAGCAGATTTAATCAGGAAAAACGTATGCTTTCTGTTTTGAATGAAAAAAAAATGTTGGTAAATGGTAAAATTGTTGTTCTCATAAATCTGAAATTAACCAGCGATGCTTAACAAAAATTGAATGCATCCATTGATTATTTTACAAGAAATATCGAAAAAATGGAAACTACGCTTGGTGTTGGATTCAATTAATTTTACTGACGACAAAAATATTGAGAACTTTAGTGGTAAACTATATTTGACAAGGAGGTAAAATTCACCTTTTATAAATTCTTAATTCTTAACAAATACCTTCTTTTTCCTCCCAAAATCTTTCCTTTTGTGCATGTGAGAAGGGCGTGGTGGGCGAGTTCGTGGATTGTATTCGAATGAAGAGCCTAAGTAAGCTGGTAATTCAATTTTTGGAACTTCTTTACCAATCAAAGCCTCAATATTGCCAAACTTAAATTGGTCTTTTTCATTGATAAAAGTAATGGCTGTACCAGTAGATTCAGCACGTGCTGTTCTCCCAATTCGGTGCACATAATCCTCTGGGTCATGGGGGGTGTCAAAGTTCACAACAAGGTCTATTCCTTCCACATCAATTCCACGTGAAAGTATGTCGGTGCCTATTAAAATTGGCAGTTGGCGAGCCTTGAAATCTCTCATAATAGCCTCACGATCAGCTTGTTCTAAGTCAGAGTGAAATGCTTTACTCGCAAAACCAACCTTTCTTAATTCTTCAGGAAGTTTTTTTACAAGGTCTTTGGTACCGGCAAATATAATAACTGATTCAAATTTGCCTTCTTTTAAAATATGTTTAAGCAACTTTATTTTTTGAGTATCAAAAACTAAGTAGGCCAGTTGTAAAATACCTTCAGCCGGTTTTGCAATTGCAATACTTATTTCTTTAGGATGCAATAATATTTTACTTGCCATTTGCCTAATTTTCGGAGGCATTGTAGCCGAAAATAAAACTGTTTGTCTTTCCTTTGGCAAATAGCTTATAATTTTCATAATATCATCATTAAAGCCCATATCCAACATTCTATCGGCTTCATCCAACACCAAGTGTTGTATAGATTTTAGACTAATTTGACCTGTTTGTAATAGTGCAATCAGTCGGCCTGGTGTAGCTATTATTATTTCAACACCTTGCTCTAAAGCCTTTCTTTGTTGGTTCCAAGCATTCCCATCGCCACCTCCATATATAGAAATTGAGCTAATGCCAGTGAAATAGCTGAAACCTTCTACTAATTGGTCAATCTGTAAAGCAAGCTCACGTGTGGGTGAAAGTATAAGCGTATTGAGCTTTCTTTTTTGTTCTGAAAGTTGTATTATTTTATTAATTATCGGCAAAAGATAGGCCGCTGTTTTGCCTGTACCAGTTTGTGCACAAGCAATAAGGTCTTTATTATCAACTATATAAGGAATAGCCTGTTCCTGAATTGGTGTTGGTTGCTTGTAGCCCATCGATTGCAGGCCATCGTCTAATTGTGATTCGAACTTAAATTCTTGAAAAGTCAATTTTATTTTTTCTAACTAATTTGTTGATACTAAATGGCCTAAATGCAAGCCATTATTTATTAATTTCATTACAAAGATAATACAATATAGTCGTTTGTATTATTTTATTTATCTTTAAACTTTAAATCTTTAATTCTTCTTATAAAAATTGCAAAACTATGAAAATCAGTCAATTAACCCTAAAAAAAATAGGGCAAATTTCAATAATTTTTGGTTTAGTTTTTCATTCATTTTTATCTATTTCACAACGAAACTTACCCACAATTGGTAAAGTTGTAAGGATAGAGCCCGAATTTGACGAACTTATGCCAAAAGATTCAAAAATAGAAGTGCTAGCATCCGGATTTATATGGAGTGAAGGGCCAGTTTGGGTGAAGTCTGGTGGTTTTCTTTTGTTTTCAGATGTACCAACTAATACCGTTCATAAATGGCATCCGAAAGAGGGATTATCTACTTTTTTGAAACCATCTGGTTATACAGGGCTGGGATTTTTCAGTAATGAACCAGGCTCAAATGGCCTTACAATAAATACCGCAGGCGAATTGGTTTCAGCTGAACATGGCGATCGTAGAATTTCAGCAATGCCTCTTTCGGGACAAGGTAAACGTACTTTAGCTGATAAATTTGAAGGTAAAAAACTAAACAGCCCTAACGATGTAGTACAACATTCAAGTGGTGCATACTATTTCACCGACCCACCTTATGGCCTTGCTAGTCAGCAAGATACAGACCCACTAAAAGAGCAAAAATTGAATGGCGTTTATAGAATTGCAGGTGATGGAGCTGTATCGATGGTAGTTTCCAACCTTACCAGACCCAATGGATTGGCATTTTCTCATGACGAAAAAATATTATACGTTGCACAGTCTGACGGCAAAGCCCCAACCATAACAGCTTATGATGTAAAATCAGATGGTTCAGTGGGGGAGGGGCGAATATTTTATGATACAAAAGTGCTTTGGTCGCAAGGACTTCGTGGTGGCCCAGATGGGCTGAAGGTTGATAAAAAAGGGAATGTTTGGACCACTGGGCCTGGTGGTGTTTTGGTGATTTCACCGAAAGGTAAATTATTAGGAAGAATTGAAACTGGCGAATCGACCGCTAATTGTGCCTTTGGTGAAGACGGCTCAACCTTATATATGACTGCCGATTTTTATTTATGCAAAATAAAAACTAGTACTATTGGTTCCGGTTTTTAATAAAAATTGAGGATTGAGACGACCCATGTTTCAATCCTCAAAAATAGATTTTTATTAATTGATAAGCTTATAAAATATTTAGAAAGCTATTTTTTTGAAATTTGGCCTCTAATTTCGCCCCCTTTATTAGTTGCTGTATGGATGTTTGCATAATACAAACCAGCCATCAAATCGGCCACTTGAGCATCAGTCAATGCAATAGTAGAAGCAGCAAATGGTGAAGTAAATGTACTTCCAAAGTTGAAAACTACCCCACCACTTATACCTGCAGCTGCTTTATGGATATGCCAAGCTGTCGGGTTTAGGCCTGAATAGGTGAGAGTATAGGTTAATACTTTAGTTTCATTATTTAAAACACCTTCAAAAGTGCCTGTCGCACTCGTATTAATTGCGGGCACTTCTTGGGCGCCAGTCAGCGAAGCAGTGAAAACTGTTCCAAGAGGCTCAGGTTTAGCAGTTTCACAAGAAAGATTTGTAAATAGGGTAATAAGAATTGCGATTGTGGATAGAATTTTCATATCAGTTTTTGTTTTAGTAAAATTTTTGATAAAGTAAATAGTTTATATTTATACGAGAAATAGATATCAAAAGTTCAATCGGCAAATATCCTTTTTTTTGAAAACGAGTAATCATTTAGATATACTTTACCTAGTATTGTTAATTAATGTGTAATTGAGTGCTTTGATAGTGAATTGTAAACAATTGTTGTCCAGTTTTTACAATTTATTTATTGATAATTTCAATTATCTTTGAAACAATATCTACATCATTTTAATATTTTAAAACATATTCATGATCAACAAACAAATAGTACTAGCTTCTCGCCCAATAGGTGAGCCTACTTCTGATAATTTTAGATTAGAAACTACTGCCATACCCTTGCCAAATGAAGGGGAAGTTTTGGTAAAAACTAAATATATTTCGCTTGACCCAGCCATGCGAGGTTGGATGAATGATGCTAAATCATACATCCGACCCATACAAATTGATGAGGTTTTCAGAGCAGGAACTGCAGGTACAGTTGTTGAAAGTAAAAGTGATAAGTTTAAAATTGGTGATGAGGTAACAGGCGGTTGGGGTGTACAAGAATATGGTGTAGTGGCCGAAAAAGATTTAATAAAAATTGACACTAGATTCGTCCCAATGTCAACCTATATGGCAACTTTAGGTATGCCAGGAATGACGGCCTATTTCGGCTTTTTAGATACTGGCCAACCTAAAGAAGGTGAAACTGTTTTAGTTTCGGCAGCTTCAGGTGCTGTTGGCTCTGTGGTAGGCCAAATCGCTAAAATAAAAGGTTGTTATGTGGTTGGCCTAGCTGGTGACGACGAAAAGTGCCGTTATTGTGTGGAAGAGTTGGGCTTTGACGCCTGTATTAATTACAAAACTGCTGATGTGAAAAAAGCTTTACGTGAGGCATTTCCAAAAGGAATTGATATTTATTTTGACAATGTTGGAGGCGAAATATTGGATATCGTTTTAGGCCAAATACGAATGAAAGCAAGGATTGTGATATGTGGAGCAATTTCTCAATACAATAATAAGGAGAACATGAGGGGGCCTGCTAATTATCTTTCATTACTGGTAAATAGAGCTCGAATGGAAGGAATTGTTGTATTTGACAATGCCGCCAATTATGGAAAAGCAGCTGTTGAAATGGCTGGCTGGATTGCAGAAGGTAAACTCAAAACCAAAGTACATATCGAACATGGTTTGGAAAATTTCCAAGAAAATTTGATGAAACTTTTCAAAGGCGAAAACTTTGGGAAACTTGTTTTGGAGGTTTAGAAAATTACTATTCTGGCAATTTTTCCACTAAACCTATTAATCTCTTTGTTTAATTTTAAAATAAGAAGGGTATCTTTTTTTTGATACTAGCTAGTCAAGTAAAGATGCATTGCAGGGGAATCAGTTTGAACTTTGTTTTAATTGATTTCCTTTTTTATTATGTTTACATAAAACTCTAGTTATGAAAAGAAATATCTTAATAATTGTAGCCTTGCTATTTGTAAATCAATTATTTGCGCAACAGATTTCAAAAGAGGAATTGCTCTTTTTAACACCCAATTGGAAAGGAGAGCGATTTGCGGACGGACGACCAAAAGTGCCTGATGAATTGCTTAAAAGACTAAAATTAGTTACCCATGAGGAAGCTTGGGCAGTGTTGCGAAATGAAAATTACAAATATCAATATGCTGATGGTTGGCAAACAATAAACCCCGATTCAGTTTTAGTTGGTCGTGCACTTACTGCAACTTTTATGCCAGGAAGGCCTGACATTCAGCGAGTTATTGATGAGCGTGGTCATAATAAGGATGGCCGAGTAAAGTCCCAAAACTCTTGGCCAGTTGATATGCTTGTGAAAGGCGATGTATATGTAGTGAACCAATTTGGTGCCCATGAAGATGGCCCAACCATAGGAGATAACCTTGGAAATTCTATTTTCACAAAGTCAGGTAATGGAATTGTTTATGAAGGAGCTATTCGTGATATCAAAGGACTCAAAGAAATTGGCGGGTTTACCTCCTTTTTTAGAACGTACCATCCTTCCCATCATTTAAACAATGCTGATGGAGCTTTAAATACTACCCTAGTTGCTATAAATCACCCTACATTGATTGGAAAAGCAACTTGTTTGCCAGGCGATATTGTGCTAGGCCGTGATGGCGGTGTTATTTTTATTCCCCCGCATTTAGTTGAAAAAGTAGTTAAGACTTCCGAAATTGTAAGACTTCGTGATATGTTTGGCCACCAACGACTAAGAGAGCAAAAGTACACACCTGGCCAAATAGACACTCGTTGGTCGGAAGACATTGAAAAAGATTTCTCCAAATGGCTTTCTGAAAGAATCGATAAATTACCAGTTGGTAAAGAACAAATTCAAGAGTTCTTGAAAGGGAGAACATGGTAATACTAATTTACATATAGCAATTAATTTACAATAATAAATTTACAATTCGAAATTATACTACTCTAAATCTAAAAAACATGACCAATACTTCACGTCGTAATTTTCTTTCAAAAGCTGCTATTACTTCTGCTATGGCAGTATCTCCGCTATCAAATTTTGGAAATGTTTATGAAAATGCAATAGATATTGCTCCCAAAAGCTCAGCACCAGCTGACCTTAAAATTACAGATGTAAAGTGTGGCTATATTAGAAATGGACATAGTCTTTTTGTAAAAATATACTCAAATCAGGACATTGTGGGCCATGGCGAAGGAGTTGATGCCACACCTGGTACTTACCATTTGGTGAAAATGTTTGGGAATCGAATCAAGGGCAAAAGCCCGCTAAATGTACATCGATTGTTTGAAGATATCCGCCGATCAGGTTTTTTTGAGGGTGCGCAAGCGGGCATGTTTATTGCAGTACTGTCGGCAGTTGAAACTGCACTTTGGGATTTGGCGGGTAAGGCTTTAGGTGTACCTGTCTATCAACTTTTGGGTGGTAAATTTCGAGATTCAGTTCGTGTGTATATGGATACTGCCTTATATCAGAACACTTTACCAAAACCAGAAGATTTTGCAAAAGCTGCCCGAGAAGCTGTAAATATGGGCTTTAATGCTGTGAAATTTGATTTAGATCAGGCAGCCGACCCGAATAAGTACGATAAATATAATTGGACGGCGGGCCCTGCTGAAGTGCAACGAATGTATGATCAGATGGCAGCCGCTCGTAAAGAAGTTGGCCCCAATATAGATATTTGTGCAGACATGCATGGTCGCTATGATGCGCCCACGGGTGAAAGGGTGGCTAAAATATTGGAGCCCTTGAATATGATGTGGTTAGAGGAGCCCATTCCTGCAGAAAATGCAGATGCTTATAAAAAAATAGCCGACCAAACAAGTACGCCAATTTGTGCAGGTGAAAACCATTACTTGGCATTAGGTTTTAGAGAATTATTGGAAAAAGGAGCGGTTGATATTATTATGCCCGACCTTCAAAAAACAGGTGGTCTAGGAGAAGGTCAGCGAATAGCCAACTTAGCTAACTTGTATTATGTTCCTTTTGCGCCTCATATGGTTGCTTCCTATTTAGGTGCTATGGCATCGGCACATGTATGCGCTTCTGTACCTAACTTCATGATACTAGAATGGCAAATTTATTTTCACAAAGACCCGATGTTTAAAGAAATAGTGAAATTTGATGGAGAAATGACAACAAATGGATTTATTAAAGTTTCTGATAAACCAGGTATTGGTGTAGAAATTAATGAAGAAGGTATGAGAAAATATGCAACACCGGGGGTGCCTTTTTTTGAGTAGGGAATTTACAACTTAATATCAAACAGTTAGTTCTTTGAAAGTTTCCTCAAGTGATTTTCCGTTAGCTTTCAGTTCTGCTAAACTTCCTTCA
>JANMZR010000247.1:0-4698 GCA_031383555.1 Cytophagaceae bacterium
TAGCAAAGATGTTTTCAATAATTTGGCCAACTGCCATACAGCAAAGTTGGGCATGCACCAATACCGTTGCTTTGAGGCCGACTGCTTTCATGAAAGTTACCAATACCATAGCTGTGGCAACCGCCATTGCCCTAACTGCGGTGGCACAAAACGTGAGCAATGGTTGGAAGATAAAACCAGTGAGCTATTGCCCACAAGCTATTTTCACATGGTTTTCACGCTCCCACACGAACTGAATAGCCTTATTATGGGCAACCGAAAAGTACTTTTTAAGCTACTTTTTGAGGCCAGTAGTCAAACGATTTTAACACTGGCCAAAGACCCAAAATGGTTGGGAGCAACGCCAGGAATTATCTCAATTCTACACACTTGGGGGCAAGATTTGAGTTTCCACCCGCATGTACACTGCATTGTGAGCGGTGGTGGGGTAAATAAAGACAATAATTGGGTGAGAGAAAAGCGAGAAAATCAGAAGTTTATGTTCCCGGAATCATCGATCCGCAAAATCTATAAACGAATTTTTATGGATGGGTTAAGGACTTTATATAAGGCAGGAGAATTACAGGTTGAAGACGAAGAAGAACTAGGTAAAATCATACTAAAAATAGGCTATAAAAAGTGGAATGTGGATGCCAGAAGTGGTTTTGGTGGGCCAAAACAGGTGCTTGAATACCTCGGAAGGTACACCCATAAAGTAGCCATTACAGCGCATAGAATACTGGAAATCAACGAGAAAGAAGGCACGATTACCTTTAAATACAAAGATTATCATGCACGAGGCACCGATGAAATGCACAAAATAATGACCCTTTCAATCGATGAGTTTATTCGCCGCTTTGAGCAACATATATTACCGAAAGCTTTTGTGAAAATACGAAATTATGGCTATCTCAAAAACCATAATCGTACCGCCAGATTAAGAGATATTTTTGCCAAAATGAATCTACCAGCACCACCGCCCAAAGTACAAATACCTGTACGTCAGCGGATACTGGAACAATACGGAAAAGACATTAGTCTCTGCCCAAAATGCCAAAAAGGAAAGCTGGAACTGGTGGCAACTTATCGTAAAGGAAAATTAGTTGAAGTTCATGAAAGCAGCGCAAAATTGGAGGTTGGCGGTAAGGTTTTAGCCCCACCATAAAAGTAAAATGGATTAGGGGTTGGAGTAGAAATTTATTGTAAAAATAAAGCCCAAAATTGGGTAAGGGAAGCTTTATACCTATCGTGATAAATTACTGATATTTAGATACATAAAGTATAATAAGTAAATGAAATTAAGGATAGAAAACCACCTATAATAATGGCTTCAAAAAGCAAACAGGCTTACAAATTTCAGACCATTCTCGGCAGGCACTGAGCAAAAAGTCTCGCTTAACAAAAACTAGCAAAAAGCCCCCACTGGCATTACTGGCAGTAGGGGCTTTTTTGATAGGGGCTTTCTTCTAGTTTCCTAAATGTTATAGCTAGTGCTTTATTGTCCACCGAGTAATTGTCACAAGTTTTATTTGCAGTATTTGTCAAGCAATTCTTTTTCTATTTGTCTTGCCTTGTCCGAGTTTCCAAAATATCTAAATACTTTTTCAAGTACTGAAAAAAGACCAACAAAATACCCTTCTCCCATATTCATAAGAATTCCGTTATGCACAAAGCTCTTCGGCATTCCATTTGGTCCGGCTTTACCGTCTTGTGCAAGTCCGAATGCAATGCGTAAAACATTTTCAAACCCTTCACTTGCAGGTTTTAGTTCAACAGTAAAGCGAACAGGTTTTCCTGAAGTGTTATAAAATCGATGATTTGTATTCATTGGAGCAGTCGCTTTGTCTCCAACTTTCAATTTCATTTTTTCTGTCCCAACTTGAATGCTAAGTTCTCCTTCTATAACATTAAAGGTCTCGGAGAATCTTTTATGATAATGTAGCGGATTTCCACCTTTAGGTCCGATAGTTACTTCCATTATTGTTTTCTCACCATTACTTTGTTTTGATGTCGTCAAGAAGATTACTTCCTCACCTATTACTGGATTTACTATTTTGTCCATATGTGTTAATAGATATTCCACTCCAAAGTGTACCACCGATTCCGGCGCAAAGTGTACCACCTAAGGCACTGATTTTTTGTTAAAATTCCGACGCAAAGTGTACCACTTTTGCAGCTAATTTTTAGGTATTTTATGGTAAATGATTTGTGTACCAACTTTGAAGAAAAACACTCTTCAAGATGGCTAACGAATTATTGTCTATGAATAAAATTAAGAAAATCTTAAAACTCCTACATGAGGGAGTTTCCCGCCGCCAAATTTGTGATTTGGCTCGGGCGCATCGTCTTACCATAAAAAAATATGAGGACATTTTTACCAGCCACCCCTTTTCCTACGCTGATTTGCTGAAGCTTTCCGACAAGGAACTTGACCAAATAGTAGCCACACCAATTATCGAAAAACCTACCGTGAAGGCCTTGAATGAGCTTTTTGTGGATATGGAGATTGAGTTAAGGAGAAAAGGGGTTACTAAATATTTTCTTTGGGAAAGGTACCGAAAGGGTAATCCTGATGGTGTAAAATATTCACAGTTTTGCAATTATTTTAGAGCTTATTTAAAGAGCAAAAATATCAGCTTTGTATTTGACCACAAGGCAGGCGATAAGCTCATGATCGACTTTGCGGGCAAAAAATTAGCCTTGACTATCCCTATTACTGGTGCCGTTACGCCCGTTGATTTTTTTGTAGCAGTGTTGCCTGCCAGCAGCTACACCTATGCACAGGCCTGTTACAGCCAACAAAGTGGCGACTTCCTTGGTGCAATATGCAATTGCTTGGCCTTTTTAGGAGGCGTACCGCAAGCAATTGTAACAGACAACCTAAAGCCGGCAGTAACTAAAGCCAGTAAATATGACCCTGAACTCAACCAAACCATGGCCGACTTTGCCGAGCATTACGATACCTGTGTATTACCTACCAGAGCCCATAGCCCCAAAGATAAAGCCATGGTGGAGTCTACCGTGAAGCTGCTCTATACTAGAGTGTACGCACCGCTTTATGACAGGGTATTTTACAGCCTCAATGAACTTAATCTAGCCATCGCAGAGCTAGTTGAAAAGCATAATAAAATGCTGTTTCAAGGCCGTGATTATTCAAGAAGGCATACTTTTGAAAGTATTGAAAAACAGCTACTTAAACCTTTGCCTGAATCAGCTTTTGAAGTAAAAAAATATCAGCAAGCCAAAGTTCACTTTAATTGCCATGTAATTTTAACAGAAGATAACCACCATTATTCGGTACCATATGAATATGTAGGCAAATCTGTTTGCCTCAATTACAACAACGATACCGTTGAAATTTATCATAAACTCGATAGAATAGCCACCCATCAGCGCTTGAAGTTTGCCTTCAAGTACACAACCAATCCAACACATTTACATCCAAAACACCAATATTATCGGCTCTGGAGCCCTGAGTTTTTCAATAAACTAGCGGCCAATATTGGCAACAATACCCATATGCTCATGCAAGCTATTTTACAGCAGGGCAAACACCCCGAGCAAAGCTATAAACGATGCCAGGGTGTATTACAATTAGCCAAAAAATATGGCCATGAAAAAATGGAAGAGGCAAGTGCCGTGTGTATTCATTATGAGCTTATCACCTACAAAAAGCTGGCATTTATTTTAAGTACAAACCTAAATATGAGCATGTTAGAAGAAAAACCGCCAGCCGTAAATATTGTGCATGAAAACATACGAGGTGCCAGCTATTATTACTAAAGTGCTCAGCCTGCTCACGCTCAAAAGGTGGCCTATGTCGCTAAAGCGCACATACTTTCAATTAAGGCAAAATTTTTCAAGAAATAAAAAAAATAACAATCAAAAAAAATAATTATGAATAACCAAAGTACATTACAGGCCTTGCGAAGGCTAAAATTAACGGGAATGGCCAATCATTTTGAAGCCTTAACAACCATGCCAGCCCATCAGCAGCCCGAAGCTGAGGTGGTGTTGGTACAACTTGTTGAGGCCGAAGAAATCTACAGAGCTAACCGAAGAACTCAACTGGCCATCACTAATGCACGGTTCAGATACCAAGCCAATGTGCACGAAATTACATGCTCAGCTGAGCGCAATTTAGAAAAGCAAATGCTGGCTAATCTTGTCGACTGCAGTTTTATAGATCGTGGTGAAAACATTATCATCACAGGCGCAACCGGCTGCGGTAAAAGCTATCTGGCATCAGCACTAGGCAATCAGGCCTGCATGAAAGGCAAAAAAGTAGCCTATTTTTCATTACCAAAGCTATTGAGCAAGCTCAATACCAACAAAATCGATGGCTTATTCAACAAAGAAGTTGAGAAAATTGAGAACAAACATCTGCTAATTTTGGATGATTGGGGAATGGTACCACTTGACGTACAAGCACGGCTAGCATTGTTGCAAATAATAGAAGATCGGCACAACAGGTATTCAACCATCATCACTTCGCAACTGCCGGTATCAGCCTGGCTAGAATATATAAATGACAACACAATTGCCGATGCAATCCTTGACAGAATAATCCATCAAGCCCATCGGATAGAATTAAAAGGCGAATCGATGAGAAAAAATAAAAAAATTGAAAACAAATAAATACCTTTGAAAAATTAACCACAAATCACCCAAAAATACCACAAAAAATTTAGCCAAAGTGGTACACTTTAAATCGGAATC
>JANMZR010000338.1:0-12211 GCA_031383555.1 Cytophagaceae bacterium
TGGTATAACCCACATACTAATTACCAACTTTTTATGGTGCCAGGCATTTTGGCAATTTTAGTAACTATGGTAGGTAGTTTTTTGGCCTCTTTAAATATTGTATCGGAAAAAGAAATTGGCACAATTGAACAAATTAACGTGACACCCATCAAAAAATACGAGTTTATATTAGGGAAATTAATACCATTTTGGGTAATTGGTATGGTCACAATTACGCTAGGAATGCTGGTTGCTTTTGCGATTTTCCGTATAATTCCTGTAGGTTCATATCTTACAATTTATGGTTTTGCCGCAGTTTATTTACTTACTGTTTTAGGTATCGGCCTGTTAATCAGCACTTTTTGTGATACTCAACAACAAGCTACCTTGTTCGCTTTTTTCTTTATGATGATTTTCGTACTTATGAGTGGCCTTTATACACCTGTAGAATCCATGCCCGATTGGGCCCAATATATTGCCAATTGTAATCCACCTATGTATTTTGTAAAAGTAATTCGGGCTGTATTTTTGAAAGGGAGCCAGTTTTCAGATTTAATTCCCGATTTTCTCAAAATCCTTGGATTTGCCATCTTTTTTAATACTTTGGCAGTTTGGAATTATAGGAAAAGAGTAGGTTGAGAAAGTAATAGATGAAAGTACTTTTGTGACCAATTTAAATTAAATTTAACAAAAATTAAATAATAATTTTAATCAATGAAACCAGGCAAAATCAGATTCATCAATCAAATCGCTAAAATTGAAAATTTAATCCTTACAGCTAAATTACAAGAAAATCCAGCTCAATGGTTGTTTGCCAATAATATGCGCACACCTATGTTTATGCTGGAGGCTTTATCAAAATTATATGCCAAGTTAAATGATGAAGAATTATTTGACAATTTAAAAGAGGATTTCAAATTGATTGAAGACCAGCTTGGGTCAATAGATTATTACAATTCTTACCAAAATGAATTTCTATCGAACATTAGTATACCAGTCAATATTATTGACTATTTCAAGGAAAAAACTAAACATGAATTAAATGATTTGAACCAATTACTTATTGATAAAAATTGGTTAAATGGAGTATTTATTGCCGAATTAAAAGAAATTTTAGAAAAAATTGATTGGGAAAAAGAAGAAAAAGAAACAGTATTATTGTTGAAATTTTACAAAAGGCAAATTATCAAAATCAATGAATTTGTGGAGGAAATCGGCCTTCCGTTTACTTTGATAGAAGAACATGTGCATGAATTTAGAAGGCGACTGCGTTGGTTGAGTATTTACCCACATTGCTTAAATGGTGCTGTTAGATTAATTGAAATGAAAAGAAAACCAGATTTTCTTCAAAAGTATTTGATTGATGAAATTGTAAATTCAAAATACAATGTATTACCAGAAAATGAAAGTCAAAAGTATTTTGTTGAAATTGATAAAAATAAATTCCTTTCACTTAGTTGGATGATTTCTGAATTAGGAAAATATAAAGATAAAGGATTGAAAATAAGCGCTTTGAAAGAGGCTTTTATGGAGATTGAAAGCATAAATGATTCGCTAGCTTTATCAAAAACATATGAGTTGCTTGGAGCTGAACCTCTAAAAATTGAAGATATTTTACAATATACAAGCCAAATAACAAAAACCTTTCTAGAGGAGGGAAACTTAGACTTTATAATAAATTGAGGGTAAATTGTGTAGTTTTAAAACCTGAAATTTTAAAATTTATTTTAGCGTTGATTTGTATGACCTACTTTTTTATACCGCAAAAAAGGCCTAAATTTAGAGTCAAAATTGCGAGTAACATAAAAGAAATTTTTTGCCAATAAATATTAATGGATTCTAATCAAGACACTAACCCCGACAACGCCCTTAAAGATCAAATAGTAATAGCTGGCATGTACGAAAATTGGTTTCTCGAATATGCTTCTTATGTAATTTTAGAACGAGCCGTACCCGCCATTGAAGACGGCTTCAAACCAGTTCAGCGCCGAATTTTGCACGCTTTAAAAGAAATGGATGACGGCCGTTTCAATAAAGTAGCCAACGTAATCGGCCAAACCATGCAATACCATCCACATGGCGATGCTTCAATTGGTGATGCTATGGTGAATATGGGCCAGAAAAATCTTCTGCTCGACTGCCAAGGTAATTGGGGTGATATTCGCACAGGTGATGGTGCCGCTGCTCCCAGATATATCGAGGTTCGACCTTCCAAATTTGCTTTAGATGTGTTGTTTAATAACGATACCACTGAGTGGCAATTGAGTTACGATGGTCGCAAAAAAGAGCCCGTAACACTTCCTGTAAAGTTTCCATTGTTGTTGGCGCAAGGTGTTGAAGGTATAGCGGTGGGTTTAGCTACTAAAGTAATGCCTCATAATTTTATTGAATTGATTGAAGCATCTATCGAAATATTGAAAGGGAAAAAAGTAGAAATTTTTCCTGATTTCCTGACTGGAGGAATGGTAGATGTAAGCAATTATAACGACGGTCAAAGAGGTGGAAAAGTTAGAGTACGAGCAAAAATAGACGAATTTGACAAGAAAACCCTGATTATCAAAGATATACCTTTTGGTGTAACCACTACTAATCTAATTGACTCAATAATAAAGGCCAATGATGCAGGTAAAATAAAAATCAAAAAAGTAGTAGACAATACGGCTAAAGACGTTGAAATTCAAATTCAGCTACAGCCAGGAACTTCGCCGGATATTACAGTTGATGCCCTTTATGCTTTTACGGATTGTGAAGTTTCTATTTCTCCCAATGCTTGCGTAATTATTGAAGACAAACCTCACTTTATGGGGGTTTCTGAAATACTTAAAGTTTGTACCAATCAGACAGTTGAACTATTACGAAGAGAGCTGGAGATAAATCTGGCTGATTTGCGTGAACGTCTGTTGTTCAGCTCATTAGAGAAGATATTTATTGAAAATCGTATTTACCGTGACATTGAAGAGGTTGAAACATTTGAAGAGGTAATTGCCACCGTTGATAGAGGTTTAGAGCCTTTCAAAGCTCAATTTTATCGAGAAATTACTGAAGAGGATATCCTTCGATTGTTAGAAATTCGTATTAAAAGGATTTCAAAATTTGACGGCTTCAAGGCCAATGAATTAATGAAACGCCTTGAAAATGAAATGGTTGAAACCCAAGACAACCTCGATAATATTATCAGGTATGCGACTGACTATTATAAAGATTTACTGAAAAAATACGGAAAAGGTCGTGAGCGCAAAACCGAAATTATGAATTTCAATACCATTTCGGCTAATGTAGTGGCGGCTGCTAACCAGAAATTATATGTTGATAGAGAAGGTGGTTTTGTGGGTTTTGGCCTGAAAAAGGACGAATATGTAATGGACTGCTCTGATATTGACGATATTGTAGTATTTCGTCGGGATGGAAAATGCCAAGTTGTGAAAATCCAAGAAAAGGTTTTTGTTGGAAAGGATATACTTTTTTGCTCAGTTTACAAAAAGGCAGATGACCGTCGAGTATACAATATGATGTATATGGATGGCAAAACGGGCACTTCCTACGTAAAGCGGTTTAAAATCACTTCCGTTACTCGTGATAAAGAATATGACCTAACTACTGGAAATAAAGGCTCTAAAGTATTGTATTTTTCTGCGAATGACAACGGGGAAGCCGAAATAATTGCAATAAATCTAACGGCCTCTTGTACTGCCAAAATCAAAGCCTTTGACTATAATTTTAGCAAGCAAATGATAAAGGGGCGTGACTCTATGGGCAATATTCTCACTAAATACCCAGTGAAAAAAGTCGCTTTCAAGTCGGCAGGCGTGAGTACTTTGGGTGGTGTTGATATTTACTATTCTGATACAATTGGCAGGCTCAACAGAGACGAACATGGCCGATATTTGGGTAATTTCGGGCCTAAAGACTTGATTTTGGTAGTTTATAATAATGGAACTTATGAGTTGACCAACTTTGAATTGACTAATAGATACGAACCAAAAGATGTGATTGCCTTGAGTAAATTCAAGCCAAGTGCTAGTGTGATTTCGGCCATTCACTTTGACCAAGCCTCAAAAAACTATTTTGTAAAACGATTCAAAATAGAAACCACCACTATAGATAAAACTTTTAGTTTTATATCGGAAGGTAAAAATTCGAAATTGATTGTAGCTTCATTGGATAAGCTTCCTGTTGGTGAATTGGCCTTCAAAAAAGACGATAAAAGCCCTACTGAAAAAGAAGTAATTAACCTAGATGAATTTGTAGAAGTACGTGGCTGGAAGGCGATAGGTGCAAAGCTTACCAACTATAAAGTGCAGAATGTGAAGCTATTGGCCTCAAGAGTTGAAGAGGAAGCAGAGGAGGAAAGCCAAGAAGAAGGAACTGTTGAGGAAATAGAATTGACTAATTCGGTGAATGAAAATGATGGAGAGCCAGAAGTAATCGGAAAAATACCTCTTATAAAATTGGTAGAAAAAGAAGATGAAAAAGATAAAATAGATAACGCCGAGGATGAAATAGTTGAAGAAATTAAAGATGAAATTATTGAAGAAAAACCAGTCGCAGAACCACACAAGCCAATTATTTTGGAAATTATTCGTGATGAGAAGCAAGAATCAGAAAAGATAATTTTGAATTCAGAAATTGAAAAAGAAGAACCAATTATCCCTAAACCAAAGCCGAAAATTGAGAAAAAATCTGGGGGAGATAACGGTGGTGAGCAGCTGGGGTTGTTTTAATGATAAAAATGTTGTTAATTTGAAACCAAAAACATAAATAATCGTATTTATAATATTATAAATAATCTAAACAACTAACATCATGAAAAATCAAATTTCCAACTTTTCTCTTTTATTAGTATTTTCATTATTAGTATTTTCTTGCTCTGAAACCAATCAATTGGTGAAGCCCCAAAATGGTATTGATTTAAGTTTGCAAAAGGTAAACAGAGCAAATCTTAAAAATACCAATGAAAAACTGGGTGATCAAATAGTATTTACCCAAGTAGTGCAATTGGAGGGCAGCCAAGAAGTGCCAGCTGTTGTTACCGAAATGAAAGGCCTTGCCATTTTGAGAGTTTCTGCCGACAAGGTTTTGCATTCAAAAGTAATTGTTCAAAAATTGGCCGAAGGAGATGTATTGCGTGCCTCACATATACATATAGGCGCAATGGGTGTAAACGGTGGCGTTAGAATATTCTTAGCTCATAATCCTAGTGAATTTGGAGTAAATATTGAAACTCAATTAACTGATGCGCAATATGATTTGATTATGAATGGTGCTTGTTATGTAAATGTACACACAAATTTCAAGCCTGGGGGAATGATTAGAGGTCAAATTAGGTAGTTGATTTAAAATTTTTTGAAATAATTATTTGTAAAAAAGGGTGGCTTAATGGTCGCCCCTTTTTTTTGTGATAAACTTACCTTTTAATAAAAAGTAATTCACATTTTTGCTTTAAATCAAATTTAAATCAATAAAATTAATATCTTTATTTTCTAAATCTTTGAATTTATGAAAATACTGATTACTAGCCTCATATTACTTTCATTCAACTTATTTTCACAAAACCAAGCAATTTTCAGAATTGATAGCATTCCCACACAAGGCATCCTACTCGACAAAGGCTGGAAATGGCACGCTGGTGACAATCCAGATTTTGCAAAAGCTGATTTTGATGATTCGGGGTGGGAGAGTATTGACCCTACGAAAGATATTATGGATTTGCCTCAAGTTTCCAAAAAAGGCCATATTTTTTGGCTGCGTTTGAACCTTATCGTTGATAGTTCATTGAATGACCAATTGGTAATGATGATTAAACAATCTGGAGCTTCTGAAATCTATTTAAATGGAAAAATAATTCATTCATTTGGGGTTGTGAGTAAAAACATACTTGAAATAAAAGCATATACACCGTTTTATAAACCAGTTTCTTTGCCTATTTACTCTGACTCACCACAAATTTTAGCTATTAGATATGCACTTCAACCAAATATCATGTATAGTTCTAACTATGGCTATATAAATAATTGTATATTAATTGAGGTTAATTCAATAGAAAATGGGCAAGAAAAATTCTATAACTATACAAGACTTGGGTTTAAAATTTTTTTTCATATTGGAGTATTTTCTACTTTATACTTACTTTTTTTTACATTTTATCTTTTTTATTCTACACAAATAATCAATCTATATTTTTCTTTTTATGCTCTATCTCAAATAGTCTTTGAAGGATTCTTTTTTTACCGTACTAGCCAAAGTCATGTGGGGTGGTTAGTTGGGTTTGGTAGTATATCAATATTTTTACAAATATTTGGTTATTTATTGTTGTTATGGGCAATTTATCATTTATTATCACAAAAAATTGGAGTGTTTTATTGGATTTTACTACTATTAGGTGTCCTGTCTATTGTAATGGATACATTTGTTTATGGATGGGGTTATTTGGTTAACATTGTATTATTTATTAATTTATTTATCGTTGATACTTTTCGAATATCATTAAAAGCAGTTAAAAATGGTAAAAAGGGGGCTTGGATAATGGCAATAGGTGGAATTTTTAGCTTAGTAAGCTGGTTTATTGCCGTTTTGCAAATATTTACTGGTTGGGGTCTAATTCACTTTATTTTTATCACTAATATCCCACTTGATTTTATCTCAATAGCTATTTTGTGTAATCCCATTGCAGTTGCCATTTATTTGGGATATGATTTTGCGCTAACAAATCGTTCGCTTAAACAAAAATTAGTAGAAGTTGAAATACTATCCACTGAAAAACAACAAATCCTTTCCTCACAAAATGAAACCCTTGAAAAACAAGTAAACGAGCGAACTTTTGCTCTAAATAATTCGCTTGATAAACTTAAATCCACCCAAGCACAACTCATCCAATCTGAAAAGCTTGCTAGCCTCGGCGAACTCACAGCCGGCATAGCCCACGAGATTCAAAATCCATTGAATTTTGTAAATAATTTCAGTGAGGTTTCATCAGAATTAATAGGAGAAATGAATCAAGAATTAGATAAAGGTGATATTAATGAAGCCAAAGCTATTTCAATTGATTTAAAACAAAATCTGGAAAAAATCACTGAACATGGAAAGCGAGCGAGCAGCATCGTTAAAGGCATGTTAGAGCACTCTCGCACAAGTAGCGGTGAAAAGAAGCTTACCGATATCAAATCACTTGCAGATGAGTATTTACGGTTAGCGTATCATGGATTAAGAGCAAAGGACAAAGATTTCAACTCAGACTTCAAAACTGATTTCGACCCCAATTTGCCAAAAATAGCAGTCATTCCCCAAGATATTGGACGGGTTTTGTTGAATTTGATAAATAATGCGTTTTATGCTGTTCGGAATATTGAAAAACCTTTAGTTACTTTAGTAACTGAGAAATCTGATAATCAAATCATTATCAAAGTAAAAGATAATGGCGTTGGCATGTCAAATGAAGTTCAATCAAAAATATTCCAACCATTTTTCACCACCAAACCCACAGGCCAAGGCACTGGTTTGGGGCTGAGCTTGGCCTATGATATAGTGACCAAAGGGCATGGCGGGACTTTGGAAGTAGAAAGCAAAGAAGGAGAAGGGGCTGAGTTTATTGTGAAACTGCCAATTGTCTGAATCACGGATTAAGTGGATTAAAAGATTACACAGAATATGAATAATAGAATGAAAGAAAATCAGTGAAATCCATAAATCCTTTTAAATCTGTGATTCAGACGAATTATGATTTGTATCAAAAGGGTATGGCAGAATTTTGGAGGATGAAACAAAAGAAGGAGAAGGTTCTGAATTTATAATCAGTTTACTGCTGCCACAATGAAAGAAAAGAAAGAAGATAATAATGAGTTATTTATTAAACATAAAAAAATGAGCTATTTGAGAGCTTCCAAATTATTTATTGTGGTAGTAATTGCGATTTTTTTCTCCTGCAACAACAAGCAGGAAAATATATCTAGCAACACGCAAGAAAGTGCGAAACAAGATACTCTTGCACCATTAAAGGTCACTGTGATTGACAGCTTACCTGATAGCCTTCAACCCAAAACGGTATTTCTGGAGAACATGCCAAAACCCCTAACTATAGCTGTGCCAAGCAAGGCCGGAGGTTCTTATTCTATTTCCAATTCTAAGGGAGAGGAAACAAAAATTAACTTGGAGCCACCGTTAAATAAATCACTTCCCGTTTTACAAAACGAAAATGGCGAAACCATTTTGGATGCCGAAGGCAAACCCTATACCATGGGTGATGGAGGCAAATCAAATTTCACCAACTTTACCACCGACAACGGCCTCGTTTTGGATGCCGTCACTTGTTCGTTATTGGACAAATTCGGAAATCTCTGGTTCGGCACTCATGGCGGAGGTGTCAGCCGCTATGACGGCAAATCATTCAGCACTTTTACCACCGCTCAGGGGCTTGCACATAATGATGTTTGGAGCATCACCGAGGATAACACGGGAAATCTCTGGTTCGGCACTAATGGCGGAGGTGTCAGCCGATATGACGGCAAATCATTCAGCACTTTTACGACCGCTCAGGGGCTTGCACATAATTTTGTTTGGAGCATCACCGGGGATAAAAATGGAAATCTCTGGTTCGGCACTAATGGCGGAGGTGTCAGCCGCTATGACGGCAAATCATTCAGCACTTTTACCACCGCACAGGGGCTCGCATATAATTTTGTTTATAGCATCACCGAGGATAACACGGGAAATCTCTGGTTCGGCACAACGGAAGGACTAAGTGTAATGAGTGCAGGTGAAGTGAGGATGTTAGCCGAAAACCCTATCCTGAGCGGACCTGTGCCGAGCAAAGCCTCGGTAGTCGAAGGAGAGGCCAAAGGGAAGAAAACAGGTATCATTTCTTCAAGGCTGTTTAAAAGTTTTACCATAGCGGATGGCTTACCCGATAATGTTGTAACGCAAATTGTACAAATGCCCGATGGTAAAATGGCGGTTGGCACCAACTTGGGAATCACCCTTTTTAACCCTTCCCATGACTTTGCCAAACTGACCGATATAGAAATATACAACTCCAATACAGGCTATCCGGTAAAGAATTTGAATCCAGGGCAAAACTCTATGTTCTTAGACAGCAAGGGCATACTATGGGCAGGCACGGGCAGTGAAATAACAGCTTTGGTACGGTTTGACCCTTCGGCATTGAAAACGAATATGGAAGCCCCAACCCTGGTCATTCAATCCATAAAAGTAAACGGTGAGAATATTCCCTGGTACGATTTAAATGAAAAGCCTGTTGCGTTGGACAGCATTACTACCCCTGCTTACGTCACTGAAGAGGTTGGCCTTTTCGGGAGAGAATTAAAAGAAATTGAAAGGGATAGCATGCGGCAACGTTTCGGAGGCATCCGATTTGAAGGTATCCGACCCTTTTACCCGGTACCTGAAAATTTGGTGCTGCCGCATGAGTACAATCAAATATCCTTTGAGTTTGCGGCCATTGAGACCAATAAGCCTTTTATGGTAAAATACCAATACATGCTAGAAGGCTATGACAAAAACTGGAGCCCGGTTACTAACCGCTCAAATGCCAACTTTGGAAACATAAACGAAGGAACTTATACTTTTAAATTCAAAGCCCAGGGAGCTAACGGAGTTTGGTGCAAACCTATTGAATATTCTTTCAAAGTATTGCCACCGTGGTATCGCAGTTGGTGGGCATATTTGTTTTATACTCTGTTTTTTTTAGGAACCTTGAGAATTTTCAGTAAATGGCGGGAAAGGCATCTGAGGGCAGAAAAGGAGAGTCTGGAAGTAAAAGTGGAGGAAAGAACAAATTCATTAAATACAACTTTGGAGCATCTCAAAGCCACCCAAAACCAACTCATCCAATCTGAAAAACTCGCAAGCCTTGGCGAGCTGACCGCAGGAATTGCCCATGAAATTCAGAACCCGTTGAATTTTGTAAATAATTTCTCGGAGGTTTCTGTTGAGTTGATGCAAGAACTAAAAAGCCCCCTAACCCCCGATGGGGGAATTCTGACTGGAAAAAGAATTGATATGGAATTATTTTCAGATATTACTGAAAACCTAGAAAAAATCACTCTTCACGGCAAGCGAGCGAGCAGCATCGTAAAAGGCATGCTTGAGCACTCACGCACAAGCACAGGAGAAAAAGAACTCACAGATATCAATGCCTTGGCTGATGAATATTTGAGACTTTCCTACCATGGCTTAAGAGCTAAGGATCCACGGGATTCTGCGAATAAAAATTTCAACTCAGATTTCAAAACTGATTTTGATTCTGATTTGCCTAAAATCAACAACATTCCACAAGATATTGGACGGGTTTTGTTGAACTTAATTAATAATGCGTTTTATGCGGTTCGGAATATTGAAAAACCTTTAGTTACTTTAAGTACTGAAAAATCTGATAATCAAATCATTATCAAAGTAAAAGACAACGGCGTTGGCATGTCAAAAGAAGTTCTATCAAAAATATTCCACCCCTTTTTCACAACCAAACCAACTGGTCAAGGTACAGGTTTAGGGCTAAGTTTGGCTTATGATATTGTGACGAAAGGGCATGGTGGGACGATTGAGGTGACTTCAACTGAAGGAGTTGGTTCGGAGTTTATGATTATTTTACCTTTTAAAATTATCTAACATGAAAACCTTAGCTCTTACATTCCTCCTATCCCTCATCTTTTTTGGGCAGACCTTAGCCCAAAAGCCATTCCCACCTGCATTTGAAATTAAGACCGATACCATTGGTACGATAACATTGCCAGTTAGTAATTGGCAATATGCCAAGGATATGGCAGCTATTTGGACAATTGATTCAGTTCGCCAATCTTCGGTTGCTGATAAATTCCATATTAATACGCCCGAGAATCAAGATAATAGTGACCACTTGTTTAATTTTTGGGTTCGTTATCGATTAAAAAACACAATGGGTAGAGAAGCGCATATTGCCTTAAGTTTTCTTCCAGCCTATCAATGTGATATATATCTTTTTGAATCCAATGGAAACAAAAGTCATTTCGTAAATGGTAGCTTAATCCCTTGGAGCAAAAGAGATGGCCTTAAACTATATTCAAACACTCTTTTTGGGGGTGGTTATATCCCTGTTTCTATTTCGGGCGGTGATGAATTGACGGTTTATATCAGAAGAATTCACGAGAGAGGTTTCGGAATCCAACCTACTAAATTCTTTATTCGTTTATTTTCTATTGAAAAAATGAATTCAGAATGGCGAAATGAAGAAGATACTAATTATCTAAAGACTATTAAAAATACCGTGTTTTTTGGTATTTTGCTTTGGGTTGCCATCTTCAATTTATTCTTCTTTTCCGTAGTAAAAGAGCGTGTTTATCTATACTTTGCTTTTTATGTTTTCTTTCTTGGATTGCAAAGATTTAATACCTCCCTGTTTCACCTTTTTTTTAGGGGACATCCCTTACTATTTAACCCAATCTTCACTTATTTCTTAGGAAATATTACTGTTTTTTTTATCGCCCACTTTATCCGAAATCTATTAAAAACATACTTGTATTTTCCCTTATGGGACAAATTACTGTTGACTTTCAATACCTTATATCTAATTGTTTTGATACCGCATGGCTTTTTTCTCCATAAAATATTATCGCCCAAATGGGTATCTTATTTCTCTGATATTATTGTTCTAAATAATATTATTTTAAATATTTTGCTATTGGCTACCTTAGTCTTATTTGTTCGAAAGCCTGAAAAATCAAATAGAAACATGATGATTGCCCTATTGCCTCCTTTTGTTACATGGACAGTTTGTCTTTCAGTATTAGGGGTTTCACTTCGTTTAGAAAGAACATTTGGCATACCATATCCATTTTTTTATAATTGGCTCAATACTTATTGGGATTTCATCGAAATAATCTGTTTGCTTTGGATGGTCGTTTATTTCAGTTGGACACTCCTTGAAAAGTTCAATGAATTACGCAAACAATTGGTTCAAAAAGAATTAGAAAAAGAAATAGAACGCAGCCAATTAATCGCTGTACAAAAAGACAAACTTGAAATACAAGTAGAACAACGGACGCATGAATTAAAACTATCGCTTGATAACCTCAAATCCACCCAAGCACAACTCATCCAATCCGAAAAGCTCGCCAGCCTCGGTGAACTCACCGCAGGCATTGCCCACGAAATTCAGAACCCGTTGAATTTTGTAAATAATTTCTCGGAGGTTTCTGTTGAGTTGATGCAAGAACTAAAAAGCCCCCTAACCCCCGATGGGGGAATT
>JANMZR010000394.1:0-3519 GCA_031383555.1 Cytophagaceae bacterium
AGGCAAAAAATGCTTTTGGCGATGATACCGTTTTCATAGAAAAATTTATTGAAGAACCTAAACATATTGAGGTTCAGTTATTGGGCGATCAACATGGAAATTTGGTGCATTTATACGAACGTGATTGCTCGGTACAGCGCCGTTTTCAAAAAGTGGTTGAAGTGGCACCCTCTTTTGGCTTAAAAGAAGAAACTAAACAAAAGCTTTATGAATATGCTTTGGCAATTGGTAACACAGTAAAATATTCAAATGCTGGCACAGTTGAGTTTTTGGTGGATAGAGCTGAAAACATTTATTTTATTGAGGTAAATCCAAGAATTCAAGTAGAACATACTATTACTGAGGAAATTACTGGTATTGATATTGTGCGGTCGCAGATATTAATTGCCATGGGTTATAAACTTTCGGATAATAATATTTATATTCTTAATCAATCTGATGTGCCATTAAATGGCTATGCGATTCAATGTCGTGTAACCACAGAAGACCCAGCCAACGGCTTTAAACCAGATTTTGGTACTATTATAGCTTATAGGAATGCAGCCGGTTTTGGCATTCGATTGGACGAAGGATCAAGTTACCCCGGCGTAAAAATTTCTCCCTATTTCGATTCTATGTTGGTGAAAGTTTCGGCAAAAGGGCGAACTTTGAAAGGTGCGACACAAAGATTGCTTCGTGCTTTAGTTGAATTCCGTATTCGAGGAGTGAAAACTAATATTTCATTTCTCTTAAATGTTATAGACCATCCTATTTTCCAACAAGGTAAATGTACGGTCGGATTTATCGATTCGCATCCTGAATTGTTCAATTTAAGAAAGCCAAAAGACAGATCAACTAAAATATTAAGGTACCTTTCTGAAGTGATTGTAAATGGTAATCCTGATGTGAAAGTGGTTGAAAATAAGACCTTTAGAACACCTATTGTACCCAATTTCGATTCCTATTCAGAGCACCCAAAAGGTAATAAACAGCGATTGGATGAAATGGGGCCTGAAAAATTTTCGCAATGGATTAAAGAACAAAAACAAGTTTTATTTACCGATACAACCTTCCGAGATGGGCACCAAAGTTTGCTTGCTACCCGTGTGCGTACACATGATTTAGTAAAAGTTGCGGAAGGTTTTTCGAAGTCTTTCCCGCAACTTTTCTCAATGGAAGTTTGGGGTGGCGCTACTTTCGATGTATCAATGCGTTTTTTACACGAAAGCCCTTGGGATAGGTTGGCTGCGTTTAGAAAAGCTATGCCTAATATGCTATTGCAAATGCTCATAAGAGGCTCCAATGCAGTAGGTTATAATGCTTATCCAGATAATTTAATTGAGAAATTTATCGAAAAGTCTGCGGAAACTGGCATTGATGTTTTCAGAATATTCGACTCATTGAACTGGCTCGAAGCCATGAAAGTTTCAATAAAAGCAGTTAGAGAACGCACCAATAGTATTGCTCAAGCGGCTATTTGTTATACCGGCAACGGAATTTCATTGCCTGGCCAACCAGAAAGTATTTCAAAATACAATTTGCAGTATTATTTAGATATGGCAAAGGCTTTAGAAGATGAAGGTGCTCATATGCTTTGTATAAAAGATATGGCTGGCCTTTTGCGGCCTTTCCAAGCTGAAATATTAGTTGGCGAGCTGAAAAATGCAATAAAAATTCCTATTCATTTGCATACACATGATACGTCTTCAATTCAAGCGGCCACTTACTTGAAGGCTATTGAAGCGGGTGTAAATGTGGTTGATTGTGCATTGGGGGCAATGTCGGGCCTCACTTCACAACCCAATTTTAACTCTGTGGTGGCTATGTTACAAGGGCATGAGCGTTCTGAGCCATTTGATTTGCCTTTGTTGAACCAATATTCTAATTATTGGGAAGATGTACGTGCTTATTATTATCCTTTCGAGTCGGAATTGAAAGCAGGTACTGCCGAGGTGTATGACAACGAAATACCAGGTGGCCAGTATACCAATCTCCGAGGTCAAGCTGAAAGCTTAGGCGTTGGGCACAAGTTTGATCAACTAAAGCATAACTATGTAGTTGCTAATCAATTATTTGGAGATATTGTAAAGGTAACTCCATCGAGTAAAGTGGTGGGCGATATGGCTATATTTATGACTTCAAATGGAATAAGTGCGGAAGATATTTATACTAAAGGAGCTAGCCTTTCTTTTCCAGAATCTGTTAAAGATTTTTTTAAAGGGGGCTTAGGCCAGCCCTATGGCGGTTTTCCAAAGCAATTGCAAGAGATTATTTTAAAAGGCGAAAAAGCCATTGAGGGCCGTCCTAACGATACTATTTTGCCAATTGAGTTTGAGTCAGATTTTAAATATTTTACTGATAAATTCCCAGAATCAGCTGGTTTCTTGGACTATTTATCATACAAAATGTACCCAAAAGTGTATGAAGATTATTATGCTTCGCAGCAGTTATACGGCGATATTTCAAAATTAAATACGCCTGCCTTTTTATTTGGCCTTAAACAAGACGAAGAAATAATGATTAAAATAGATGAAGGTAAGGATATTTTAGTTAGGCTACTCTTTGTTTCAGAACCTGACGAACTAGGTATTTGTTCGGTTAGTTTTGAGTTGAACGGCCAAGCCAGAAGGCTTAGAGTGAAGAATAATAAAGTGAAGGTGTTGAAGCAATCGCATACAAAAGCTGGCTCAAAAGGAGATATCGGCGCTCCGTTACAAGGAAAATTGAGCCGAGTAATGGTAAAAGAAGGAGATAATGTTAAGAAAAACGCCCCACTTTATGTAATTGAAGCCATGAAAATGGAGTCCATAGTTTCTGCACCTTATGACGGCACAGTTTCAAGAGTACTTTTGGGAGAAGGAACAGTTGTAGAGCAGGAAGATTTGGTGCTTTCCTTGGAAGAAATGAAAATATCTACTGAAAAAGAAATGGATTATTTGTTTGTTTACGGAACATTACGGCAGGAGTTTGCGAGCGAATTACATAAAATTATAACCAAGAATTCTGATTTTGTGGGCATGGCCAAATACCAAGGAGAAATGTATATGGTAGCAGAATTTCCAGGAATTGTTCCTTCTGAATCAGCTGATAATCAAGTAATTGGAGAACTTTACAGAATCAATTATCCTGAAAAATTATTCGCTATTTTAGATGACTATGAGGAGTATGATCCTAATAATGAGGAGGAAAGCTTGTATTTGCGCCAGAAAATTAATTTAAACTTTGAAGGAAAAACCTTAAAATCATCAGCTTATATTTATAATAAATCATTGGAAGGTTTAGATAAGATAGACTCTGGCGATTTTCTGAAGAGGTAATCTCTAGTGAATAGATAATGGAAATTTGATGAATGGTTGGGTAATTTTATTTTTACTCAACCTTTTTTTATTTAGTAATTTCGAAAATGAAATCAAGTAAATCTAACTTTCTTTTTTATTTAAATTCTATTATTACTGAAGAAGTTTTTATTAATGATAATTTTTTCATAGTTGAAAATTTTAAACTTGCTTTCCTATTTTTTGAAAATATTAAAGAATTAAA
>JANMZR010000397.1:0-4425 GCA_031383555.1 Cytophagaceae bacterium
AAAGGCGGCAACACTAAACTATTGTCGCCTTTTTTATTTAAATTTCAAATCTAATTTTTAGTTGATTTTTTCAAGTTATAAAATTAACGTAATCTTCATGATTTCAATATAAGCTAACTTTCTTTTTTAACATAAATTAACGAAAATTTGTTTCATAAACATTTTAATAAAAAAGGCGACAATAGTTTAGTGTTGCCGCCTTTTTTAAAATTTATAATTTTATGCAACTTCTATTGACATAGCCTCTTTTTGTTTAGCGTCTTCCTTTTTTGGTATTGAAATACTCAGTATGCCATCCATGTAATTGGCGGCAATTTTTTCGCCATCAACGGTATTTGGTAAAGTAAATGATCTTTGGAAGGTCGAAAAACTAAATTCTTTTCTAGTATATTTTTCTTCTGATTCTTCTTTACTTTCAGCCTTTTCAGCAGAAATTGTTAATTTGTTATTTTGAAAACTAATTTTAAAATCTTCCTTTTTAAGCCCTGGTGCCGCCAATTCTAACGAGAAACTATCAGATTTTTCTTTAACATTTACTGAAGGAAATGTATTGGAGCTTGATTTTTGTAAACAATCATTTTCGTTATAAAAGTTATTGAACAAAAATGGGTACTTGTGATTTAATCTTAACATTGTCATAGTTTTTTTATTTATTTGTGAAAAAATAATTTTAAATATTTACAAATAGTAATCAATTTGAATGCCAAGCCGAAAATGTCAATTATTTAATGTCAATATGGCATCCTAATTCTATTTTAGATTTCATACACTGACAAAGTGACATATTTAATGCGCTTTATCTGAGCTTATTTATTAAAGAACAAATGATCATTTTTTAATTTTATTAATGAAAAGAAGTAAAAATTTAGAGAAACTTAAATCGCAACAATTTGATATTTGTGTAATTGGTGGCGGTGCAACTGGTGCAGGAATTGCACTTGATGCCGCATTGAGGGGATTAAAAGTATGTTTAATTGAAAAGAATGACTTTGGTTCACAAACTTCATCAAAAAGTACGAAGCTTATTCATGGAGGTGTGAGATACCTGGAGCAGGCAGTTAAGACATTGGATTGGGCTCAGTTTCAAATGGTATCAAAGGCGCTAAAAGAGAGAACGACACTTTTAGCGATTGCGCCACATTTGACTCGGCCATTGGCTTTAATCACCCCTTGTAAAAACTGGTTTGAAGCTGTATATTATGGTATTGGTATGAAAATATATGATCTTATAGCGGGTAATCATACTATTTCGCCTGCAAAAGTATTATCGAAAAAAGAGACAAATAAATTAGTACCAGAACTAAAATCAGATAAACTTACCCATTCAGTGTTGTATTACGATGGCCAATTGGATGATGCCCGTTTTAACTTAGCAATTGTGCAAACAGCTTCAGAAAAGGGGGCAATTGTAGTGAACCACTTGGAAGTGAAGCGATTTCTAAAAAAAGAAAATAGTGGGAAGTTGAAAAGCGTTGAAGTATTCGATTCTATTTCTGCCGAAACATTTCAAATAGATGCTAAAGTATATGTAAATGCCACTGGCCCATTTGCCGACCATATTCGCTTAATGGCCAATAATAAACTGAATGCTCGTATGCGGGTAAGCAAGGGCTCTCACATTGTACTTGAGCGATCATACATGAAAGGTGAGACAGCTGTTTTAATACCGAAAACTGATGATGGTCGAGTTATTTTTATGGTTCCTTGGCAAAATAATGTGCTCGTTGGCACTACTGATACAGAGGATAAACTAAATGAAAACTCAGAAGCTAATCATGAAGATATTACCTATTTAATAGAATATGCCAATAGATACTTGACCAAAAAAGTCGAGGAATCGGATGTAAAAGCTACTTTTGCAGGGCAAAGGCCTTTATTACAAGCCAGCTTTAACAGCGATACAAAATCTTTAGTAAGAGACCATGAGGTTGAAATAGACAGGCGTACAAAATTGGTAAGTATTATGGGTGGCAAATGGACTACTTACCGACTTATGGCAAAAGATACAATTGACCAGATTTATAAGGAAGTTTGGGATAAAAAGCCGGTGGAATGTACTACTGACAAGCAAATGCTTCATGGCGGCGATGGCTATTCCATTGAAAATTGGGTGGAATTATCAAATAAATACACTATTTCAAAAGAAATTGCGATTCATTTATTAAAAAAATACGGAATTTTTGCAGGAGAAATTTTGGAAAAAACTATTAATGATAAAAGTTTAAAAGATTTACTGGTTGTCAGTCAACCTTTTATAAAAGCGGAGTTACCTTTTGTAATTGAAAACGAAATGGCTTGTAATAGTGAAGATGTAATTAGAAGGTTGGGCGTTAAATTTATAGACTCAAATGCCGCAGAAATTATTAGATTAGAGGCTGGAAAGTATTTTATTTAATATTGTTTTTGAACAAATTTTCTATTAAAATGTTTTTTGATAGGGCTCGGTTTAAAACGTATAAATACTTTACATAAATTTTAAAAATTAAATGAAAATCATAAAATTTATTTTTTGCTTACTTTTTTTGGTAATCGAAATATCTTGCAAGTCTGAAGCACAAGAGCCAATAATTGTTGTGCCACCAATAGTTTATAAGCCTGTTGTTTATAGTTTCGAAAAAACGCCTTTTTGGGCTGATGAATTTGATACAGAAGGCCTGCCAAATGCTAAAAATTGGGGTTATGATGTTGGCGGAAGTGGATGGGGCAATAATGAGCTCCAATATTACACAAAGGATGAACAAAAAAATGCTCGTGTTGAAAAAGGTAACTTAATAATTGAAGCCTTAAAAGAAGACTTAGGAAGTAAAAGTTATACATCGGCAAGATTGGTAACTAAAAATAAGGCCGATTTTTTATATGGAAAATTCGAAATTAAAGCCAAATTGCCTAAAGGAAGAGGTACCTGGCCAGCCATTTGGATGTTGGCTACTGATCAAAGTTACGGTACAAATTATTGGCCAGATAACGGTGAAATTGATATAATGGAGCATGTTGGCTATGACCAAAATAATATCCATACCACTATTCACACTAAAGATTACAACCATGGAATAGGCACACAAAAATCAGCTATGAGAAATGTACCAATGGTAAGCGAGGAGTTTCATATATATCGGATGGAGTGGACACCCGCAAAAATAGAATTTTTTATTGACGATGTTATCAATTATTCGTTTCCAAATACAGGAAGTGGCTGGTCGGCTTGGCCTTTCGATAAAAAGCAACATTTATTATTAAATATTGCAGTTGGTGGCAATTGGGGCGGTGCTAAAGGAATTGATGACTCGGTTTACCCTCAAAAAATGTGGGTCGATTATGTAAGGGTTTATAAAATGGTGCAGGAGTAATTATAAATTTTTGTATATTTAAAAAAAAAAGATTATGAAGTTGCAATATTTAGAGAATGAAGCTGGAGTAAATACTGGGGTTTTTATTCCAATAAATGACTGGGCAATAATGAAATCTTATTATCCGGATATAGACTCGCTTGAGAAGGATATACCTGATTGGCAAAAAAAAATAATAGATGAAAGATTAATTGATATTGAAAAAAATCCGAATAGTTTAAGACCAATTTCTGAACTATTTGATATTTTAGATAAGGAAATTTAATCTATGGAATATACTTTTAGATATTATAAGCTTGCCGAAATAGATATTTTAGATTCATTAACTTGGTATAAAAATCAAAAATTAGGGCTTGAAAAAAGATTTGCACTCAACCTAAAAAACAATATTAAAAGAATTCTTGAAAACCCTTTTCTTTTTGAAATAAAATATAGTAAAATTCGTATAAGTTATTTAAAAGTCTTCCCGTTTGGTATTCATTATTTTGTAAATGAACATCAAAATGAAATTGTAATCGTTGCTATTTTACATACAAAAAGAAATCCTACAATTGTATTTGAAAGGATAACTTAATCGTAAAATCTAATCTCTCATAACTCATCGATATTTTAATGCTTAAAATGCCTCACCCCTGTCATTACCATCGCAAGTCCATTTGCATCACAATAATCGATTGAAAGTTGGTCTTTTATAGAACCGCCTGGTTGCACAACTGCCTGAATGCCAGCTTTATGGGCTATTTCAACACAATCAGGAAAAGGGAAAAATGCATCGGAGGCCATTACTGAGCCTTTAAGGTCAAAACCAAATTCGGCAGCCTTTTCAATCGCCTGCTTTAATGCATCAACACGGGAGGTTTGGCCAACACCTGACGCCAAAAGTTGGCCTTCTTTTGCCAAAATAATAGTATTTGATTTAGTGTGTTTGCAAACTTTTACTGCAAATTCCATCGCTCTTAGTTCCGATTCAGTCGGTGCTATTTTAGTAACCGTTTTCATTTGAGCCGATGTTTCTGTGGCCAAATCTTTGTCTTGCTCAATCACTCCATTGAGCAAAGTTTTAAACATTTTTTTGCCA
>JANMZR010000430.1:0-1644 GCA_031383555.1 Cytophagaceae bacterium
GGACTCGCAATAAGAATAGCTATAATTACTAATTTCAAAAAATCCATTGACAATAATTGAATCAAATTAGGTACTGAGGCACCTAATACTTTTCTAATTCCAATTTCTTTTGTGCGTTGTTCGGCCATATAAGTGACCAAACCAAATAGGCCTAAGCTGGCAATGAATAGGGTAAGACCAGTGAAAATGCCTAAAATTTTCCCTGTTTTTTGCTCAGAAATATAAATCTTATTAAAATCTTCATCTAAAAAGGTATAACTAAACGGCTCTTCAATATGAAAATTGGCCCAATCAGTTTTTAACTTGGTTAGTAAAGGCTGAATATTTTGCGCTTTGGCTTTTATTATAAGGCCTGAAGTTTCCTGCTGCACCATCATCAATGGTTCAATTGTTTTGTGTAGTGAATTAAAATGAAAATCTTGTATTATGCCAATCACACGTAATTGTTTAGTACTACCAACATTATCTGAGAAAATTTCAATGGTACGCCCAATTGCATTTTTGTTCCAGCCGTATAATTTGGCCAAGGTTTCATTGATTATAATAGCGGAAGAATCTGTTGAAAAAGCTTTGGAGAAATTTCTTCCCATAATAATTTTCATGCCAAGCGTTGGGATATAGTGGTCGTCAACTTGGTAAACGTGCGTTCTTCTAATTAGTGATTTGTTTTCTGTTGGTGATGTGGAAATTAAATTTTCATAAGTATTTCCAGCCGGCAAATACCCTGAATTCGAAATATTTATGATATTTGAATTTTTTTGTAATTCTTCTTTATAAGCAGCCTCTTTTGCACCTAAAGCCCAAGTATTTTTCATTACTATTATTTGGTCTTTTTCAAAACCTAATTTTTTGTTTTGAATATAATTGAGTTGTTTATAAACGATCATTGTGCCTACAATTAGTATTACTGAAATGCTAAATTGAAAAACTACCAAGCAAGATCTTAAATCAATTCCATTGGTTTTAGTTGTAAACTTGCTTTTGAGAATTTTTATTGGTTTAAACGAAGAAAGAAAGAAAGCGGGATAAAATCCAGCAACAAAGCCCACAAATAGGCCAAAAGCAATTAATGCCAACAAAATTAGTGGGTTATCTATAATATTAAGGCTCAGATTTTTGCCAGATAATTGATTAAACAATGGTAAAATTGCATATACCAAAGCCAATGAAACAACTAAGGCTAAAATTGTTAAAAGTATTGATTCAACCAAAAATTGGCCAATCAATTCTTTTCTTTCTGACCCTAAAACTTTCCGAATGCCAACTTCTTTTGCCCTTTTTGATGAACTTGCTGTGGACAGATTCATAAAATTGATACAGGCAATCAGGAGCATAAACAAAGCAATTGCCCCCAAAATATAAACATATTGTATATTACTATTTGCCTCGAGTTCATTTGTTGAATTTGAACGTAAATGAATGTCAGTCAATGGTTGTAAATACAAACCTACATCATTCCCTTTTTGCCGAAACTGGCTCAAATCCATGCCCATAGCTACTTTTAGCTCAGGACCTAAATATTTTTCCACAGCCAAAGGTAATTTAGCTTCTAATTTTTTATAGTCAAAGCCCTCGGGCAATACCAAATAAGTATAAAAACTACCCGCTAACCAACTAGTCTCTTTTGCTTCGGGTATATTGGCC
>JANMZR010000076.1:0-20836 GCA_031383555.1 Cytophagaceae bacterium
CTTTTCATGAATGATCCGGAAACAGAAGGAATTGTAATGATAGGTGAGATTGGCGGAGGTATGGAAGCAGAAGCTGCTCGTTGGATCAAAGCAGATGGTAATAGAAAACCAGTAGTTGGATTTATTGCTGGGCAAACAGCACCAAAAGGCCGAAGAATGGGTCATGCAGGGGCTATTATCGGTGGTGCTGATGATACAGCAATTGCAAAAATGAAAATAATGGCTGATTGTGGTATTCATGTTGTAAACTCACCTGCCGATATAGGTTCTACAATGTTGATTGCTTTGAATAGATAGTTTTATTAGCTATTTCATTCCAATGAAAAATATATTCCAAAGTATTTTTTTAGAAAAATTAAGACCTGCCTATAAGCTTTATAATGGCAGGTTTATTTTTTTGGTTTTAGTTAGCCTCAACTTATTAAGATTAAACAGTGCTTATTCAATTGAGCCAAAACTTAAAGAAAACTATAATATTGTTAAAGATTTGAGTGATGAATGGCTGGTTTATGAAAAAAAATATAAAGAATTTGTCCCCTTTTTGAAATCTCGCCATTATAATTATAAATCAATTAACCAAAATTTAGAAATTGAAAATTACAAGGGATATCATCTTTTCTTATATAGCCCATCCGAATCCTATTTATTTTTAAATGGAAATTATGACAAAAGATTACCAAATACAAAATGGTTTGAAATGAATTTGGACAGTTTATCCAAAATAAATAAATACCCCTCAAAAATATTATTGACAGTTTTTTGTCGACAACCCAAATTGGATGAATTGAAGCTATTTATTGTTTATAAAAGTTCAAAAAATATAGTATCTTTTTCCGGCGATAATAACGATAAAACTGCCTTAAAATCCAGAAAATTTTCAAATTTTAAAAATTTTGCAATAATATTATCTATGATTTTATTGGGTTTTACTACCTTTTTATATAATTTCCAGGATAGGTTACTTGCAAAATATATCAATTTAAAAGATCTTTTCACATTTAGATACAGGACAGAATCAATTATTGTAAATCGTCCTTTTGAAATTGGTAATATTTTATTTATGATTATTCTAAGCATGAGTATTGCATTAACATTGCTTGTTTTAGACTATAATTTTATCAATGTTTTACCGTATCAAATTATAAAAACTATTAATCCCAATTTAATTATTTTAATTGGCCAGTTTTTTAATTTAAGTTTTTTAATTTTTATAGCATTTGTTTTAAAATATTTTTTTATTGCGATAGTAGGAAACTTATATCAACTTGAAAAAATCACAAATATCCATTTCTTTAAAATATTGCAAGCTACAGGCATTTTTATAATGCTTTTACTATTGACTATAGTGTTAATCTTAAAATTCCCTGTGATTAATTTGCAAAATAATAGTTCATTTTTCATAATTTTTATAATAAGTTTTTTTTTTACAAGGCTTTTTTTACTGTTTTTCATCATAATTAAAGCTAATCCAGTCAAAAGTATATATTTATTTTCGTACCTTTGTATCGTAGAATTAATCCCAATTCTGATTGGGATTAGATTTGCAATATGACTTTACTAAATTTAGTTAGGTCTTAAAATAGAATATATTCCTTAAATAATTCTAGAGTAGATATTAATGAGTGAATCTGCAATAAATTTCAATTCTGAAAGGCTAAATAAGGTAAAAAGTATACTGGTATCACAAGCCCGACCCACTGATGATAAATCACCCTATTTTGAAATAGAAAAAAAATATGGAATAAAGGTCGATTTTAGAGCTTTTATTCAGATTGACGGTATTCCTTTCAAAGAGTTCAGAAAAGAAAAAATAAATATACTAGATTATACAGCTATTATTTTCACAAGTAGAAACGCTGTTGATCATTTTTTTAGAATGTGTAAAGAGGCTCGTGTTGAAGTCCCAACTGACATGAAGTACTTCTGTATAACTGAACAAACTTCCAATTATTTACAGAAATACATAGTAATTAGAAAAAGAAAGATTTTTACAGGTACAAAAACTTCTGCTGAACTACTTGAACTAATTAAAAAAAATAGAAATGAAAATTTTCTATTCCCATGTTCTGATAAACGTCGTAACGAAATTCCCGGTTTTATGGATACCAACGGTCTTCAACTTACAGAAGCTGTAATGTATAATACTGTAGCGGCCGACTTATCAGACCTTGAAGAGGTATTTTATGATATAATTGCTTTTTTTAGCCCTTCTGGTATTGATTCTTTATTCAAAAATTTTCCAGATTTCAAACAAAACAAAACTAGAATTGCAGCTTTTGGACCAACCACAGCTCAAGCAGTTATTGATGCAGGATTGATATTGGACATAGAAGCACCTTTACCAAATGCGCCTTCTATGACAGGTGCATTGGAATTTTATATTAAAAAATCAAATAATATTTAATTTTGGATGCTTAATCCGACAATTTTAAGCTGATGGAATCGTTTCTAACAATATTTATGTTAGATTTATTTAAATTTTTTCTATTTAATCAATGGCCCAACGAATTCTGATTTTAATTTCATTTTGTATTTCAATTTCAGAACTGGCATTTTCCCAACAAGATCCACAGTTTAGCCAATATTATTTTAACCAACAGTTTTATAATCCTTCAGTAGTATCTGGCGAATTTTTACCGAAAGTACAATTACTTCATAGAAGCCAATACATTGGTTATACAAGTAATTTTGATAATGGTGGTATTTTAAATACTCAGCTCATTAGCTTTCAAATGCCACTCTTAAAATCTAAATCAGGGATTGGTATTGTAATAATAAATGATCAAGCTGGCTTGGAGCAAAATAATCAAGTAAAATTTTCTTATGGGAAAAATTTGAAAATTGCGTCAGGCTCTTTGTCTGTAGGTGTTTCAGCAGGCTTTTATAATAAATCCTTTTCCAATGACTTTAGGCCAAGGGAAGTTGCAGACCAGAGCATACCTTCTGGAGGTTTTAGTCAAATTAAGCCCGATTTTGGAATTGGTGTTAATTATTCAAATAAATTTCTTTTTGGGAGCTTGAGTATAAATCATATCAATAGCCCAAAATTTGATTTTGGAGCTGATGTTGGCAATAATGTAATAAATAGGAATGTTATTGGTTTATTTGGATTAAAATTACCAGTTAATTCAAAAATTGAAATAAGTCCCAATTTTCTTTTTAGGTCAGATTTATTAAGTTATAATATCGAAGGAGGTGTATTAGTAGATTTTGCAAATAAATATTGGTTTGGCGCTAATTATCGAAAACAAGATGCTGCTATATTAATGGCCGGGATTAGCTTAATGAATAATAATGCTTTAAAACTAGGCTTCGCCTATGATATAATCACAAACCAAACTGCTATAAAATCAAATTCAACATTAGAGATTATGGCTAGCTATAATATTGGGAATAAAACACCAAAAGCATCAAAAGTGCCTTTAAAAATTCCGATAATTAGAACACCTAGATATAGACATTAGCTCGTTTAATTAATTTGGCTTAATTATTGATAGTAATAGGTTTAAAAATAATAACTCTCATCAATTTATTGTTTTTTGTATTACTCTTAATAAAAATTTAGCTGTAATTTGTTAAAAGAGAGAATCATAATTTGATAAATATTATATTTGTATTTATTATTGTTAAATCAATTGTTTGAATGAATTCAAACACACCAATTAACACATTTTTTTAAAATATCATTAATGCATACAATATTGGAAGTTAAATTCGTTTTAACTACTAAATGAAAAACAAAAGTTAGTTATGGATCTTAATATGAAATTGAAAAGGCTAGTAATATATTTTGGTTTAATAATCCCAATTTTTTTGCAAGGCTGCAGTCTATTTTCCAAAGGGGGTTCTGATAAAAGCCCAAAATCTGGCAAATCAAATACTTCATCTCGTGCAAACTCTGGTGGAAAAGGAGGTAAAAAAGGAAGCCCGAAAAAAGGAGAGGTTGGAGTTTCTAATGGCGAAATTACAGCCACGTCTAGAAAAGGATGGAAGCAAACAACACCCTATGGTATGGTTTTAGTACCTTCTGGATCGTTTATGATGGGACAAGCTGACGAAGACATAGCTTCATCTCAGATAAATCTCAATAAAAGAGTTACTGTTAGCCAATTTTATATGGATGATACTGAAATATCAAATAATGAATACCGACAATTTGTAAATGCAATGTATGCTGATTCGGTACAGGTGCTTGGTGAAGAATGGATAACAAAGAATATTTACCCTGATACAACTGTTTGGAAAAATGACTTTACTTACCATAATGGTGACCCAATGACTGAATATTATTTTTCGGCACCAGCTTTCGATATGTACCCAGTAGTTGGAGTAAGCTGGAAAGCTGCTAAATATTTTGCCCAATGGCGTACAAATATTTTGAACGAATACCGCTCCACTGAAGGCTTATATAAATCCCCGAGATTCCGATTGCCAACTGAGGCTGAGTGGGAGTGGAGCGCAAGAGGAGGAAAAGCTACAGCCAAATATCCTTGGGGTGGTCCTTATATTGCTAACGGAAAAGGTTGCCTATTAGCAAACTTCAAGCCAAATAGAGGTAATTATGATGCTGATGGATACGCCTACACTGCACCAGTAAATCAGTTTGGTCCCAACGATTTCGGATTATACAATATGTCGGGTAATGTTGCAGAGTGGACCAATGATGCATACGCTGCCAATGCAAGTGTAGTGGCTTGGGACCTAAACCCAGATATGTCAAGTGATAATGAACCTAGAAAAATTGTAAGAGGTGGATCTTGGAAAGACGTAGCCTATTACCTTGAAACAGGTACTCGTACATTCGAATATGATGATGCAAAAAGGTCATATATTGGTTTCAGATGTGTAATGACACATTTGGGTCGATCATCAGGAAAAGAATTTAAGTAAAAATAATTCAATAAATAGAAGTGAGGATATTTTGAAAAGTATGCTCACTTTTTCATAATTTTAATCAATTTTAATAATCCCTAAATTTTTGTTCAAAATGACTGGAAAAAAAAGTGTTTTTTTTGATAAAGTTTTACCTACTCTTTATTCTGTAGGAGCTGCTGTGGTAATATTTGGTGCATGGGCCAAAATACTACATAAAGATTTTGCAGACATAATGCTTACAATTGGTTTGTTAACTGAAGCTGCAATTTTCTTAACATTTGCATTTCAATCTTATTTTCAAGATAATAGAGAATATGCTTGGGAAAAAGTGTATCCTGAATTAGCAGAAAACGCACCCGCTGCTGTAGGAAAAAACCTTACTGCAAAAATGGATGCGGCTTTATCCAATGCAGAATTTAACCCCGATATTTTTAATAATTTGCAAAAAGGAATGACTAGCCTTACTGAGACAGTTAGTAAAATCGGAGATATCACTGATGCAACAGTAGCCACCAACGATTATGCTAAAAATGTAAAAACTGCTGCGGGTTCAATGGTAGAAATGAATAAAGCCTATGGTGTTACCATGGCGGCAATGAACGAGATGGCCTCAGCCTCAACTGATGCCAATGAATATAGAACGCAATTTGCTGAAGTTACCAAGAAAATGGGAGCTCTCAATGCTGTTTATGAGTTAGAGCTTCAAGATACTAACAAACACTTAAAAGCTATGAACGCTTTTTATGGCAACCTAACTTCAGCAATGGAAAATATGGCTGATGCCGGAAAAGATACTCAACAATTTAAAAATGAGTTAGCAAAATTAACAAGTAACCTTTCTTCTCTTAACGGAGTTTACGGCAGTATGCTTACAGCCATGAAGGGTAACTAATCAAATGGCAAAATTCAATTAAAAGAATTTTAGATGAAACCTAAATTGAATTAATTGTTTGATTTTGATTTATGCTTAAAAAATTAAATTTTTATTTTAAACTCATTTTTATACTATTAAAGAATTAAAAAATGGCAGGACATAAAGATACTCCCAGGCAGAAAATGATTGGGATGATGTATTTGGTTTTGACAGCTTTGCTTGCATTGCAGGTAAGTTCGTCGATTCTTCAAAAATTCATGTTATTAAATAATAGCGTTGAGCAAGCGAATGGATCGGCCAATGAAAAAAACCAAAATTCAATTCGAAGTATTAAGGAAGCCGTATCAAAGTCGAGCAATCCCGCATTATATACTGATGTAGTTGCCAATGCTGATAAGGTTAGAGAACTAGCCAACGCTATGATCACTGAATTGGATGGATTAAAGCAAGAAATAATCACCTCTAGCGGTGGATTGAATGAACAAGGCAACATCAAAAACCTTTCAGAAGAAGAAAAAGTGGCCATGTTGATGGTAGGTGGAAACAAAAACGGGAAAGCTTATGCATTAAAAACAAAATTGAACGGTTATGTTGATAACCTAAAAAAATATGGCGATACTGGAACAGTTTTAGCACCATTGGCATTGGATGGAAAGGATGACCCTTCTGGTAAAAGTTATGCTGAGCAAGCAACAAAAGATTTTGCCGAGTTCAATTTTGCACAAACACCAGTGCCTGCTGCTTTGGCTGTTTTAAGTCAAAAGCAATCAGAGGTGAGACGATATGAAAATACTATTTTAGATCAATTGGCGGCTAAAGTTGGTGCTAAAGAAGTGAAATTTGATAAAGTATTTGGTATGGTTTCTGCCAAATCAAATACTGTTGTTGCTGGTACACCATTTGAAGCTGAAATGTTTATTGCAGCTTCTTCAAGCGCAATTGTGCCACGTATGTCGTTTAATGAATCAGGGTACCCAGTTAAGGATGGCAAAGCACAAATAAAATTCATAGCACAAGGAGGATCATATGATAAAAACGGACTTTCTAAGAGAGTATATACAGGCACAATATCTTATAATGACCCATCAGGTGGAGCAAAAACAATACCTGTTACTGGTGAATATTTTGTTGCAAAACCTACTTATAACATCGAATCAGCAACACAACCACCACTTTATTTGGGTTGTGCTAATAGGCTAAGTATTGTAAGTCCAGGCTTAGGTCCGCTATGGAATCCTAGTTTTACAGCGGAAGGAGCTGACGTAATACCTGGAGGTGAGCGAGGTAAGGTAACAGTTGTACCAACCTCAGCAAAAGTTGCACTTAATGTATTAAATGCGGGGAATAAATTAGGTACTGAAAACTTTAGAGTGCAAAGAGTACCAAAACCTGATATACAATTAGTAGGTAACGGCTCTCAAATTGACGAAAAAAGAGGAGCTTCTGCTTCTGCATTAAGAACTTTAACCGTAAAAGCAATAGCCGATGAAAGTTTTAAAAACTTCAACCCTGAAGATGCTCAGTTTAGAATATCAGAAATTGTTGTGTCACTGGCACGTGGAGGACGAAGGGTAGACCAAGTTACACTACCAGGTGGTGGAAGTATAGCAGGACTTGCACAACAAGCACAGCCTGGCGATCGTTATGTAATAGAAATAAAAGGATGCCAAAGAAAAAGCTTTCGAGGCTCGGTTGAAAATATCAATTTAGGAAATCCAATTAGAAATATTCCATTATACTAATTCATTTATTAAAAAAACAAAGATGGTAAAAATACAAAAAATAGTATTCACAATTTTGGCCTTGTTTGTAGTTTCTGGCGTTTTTGCTCAAACTAAAAAGAAGTCGAGTTCAAAGAAAAAGCCTCCTATAACAATTCAAAAACCAGCTGATGCTCCTGCTAAAGTAGCAGAACAGGTAACAACACCTGAGGTTGTAGTTCCTCAAACGCCTACTGCAGTTCCAATGGCTGAGAGGGAACAAATTATAATTCCTGAGCAACCAATAACCTTATCAACTCAAAAAAACTCTAATATTGGTGCTGCTGAAAAGGTTATTTTTGATTCATTATCTGTGCACCCTATTGATCCCTCAAATATATTGTATAGGATTACAAACTGGAGACGAATGGATTTGAAAGAGAAAATTAATCAACCATTTTTCTCAAAAAATACAGAAATCACCAAGTTTTTAATGGATGGTGTAAGGACTGGTGTTCTTACAGCTTACACTAACGACTCAGTAAATACGGTACTTTCTTTAGAAGGTTTTGCAAAAAACTTACAAATGGAAGATACTGGAAGTGATGGCCTTTCTGAAGAAGAAAAAGCAGCAGGTTTTGGCACTGAAGTAGGTGGTGATGATGGCTGGGGTAATACAAAACCATCAACTACAACACCAAAAGGAACTAAACCAGCTACTGGTGCTGGGGCAGATGATGGTTGGGGAAATACAACAACTCCTGCAAAAACAACCGCTGGTACAGCAGCTCCTGCCGGAACAGCCCCAACAGGTATAGCAGCTGTATCAACAGCACTAGAGTACTTTGCACGTGACTTAACTATTTTAGAAATAAAAGAGGATTATATATTTGATAAACAGCGGTCTAGGGCCTATAACAGTATACAGGTAATAACAATTGTAATTCCTGCTGAAAAAACTGTTAGAGGTTTTAATGTGCCAGTTGCTTCTTTCCGTTATAAGGATTTAGACCAATATTTCCGAAGTAACCCTAAGTGTATTTGGTATAACTTTAAAAATACAGCACAGCATAAAAACATGGCAGATGCCTTCGATTTGAGATTGTTTAATGCAAGAATTATAAAACAATCTAACCCATCAGATAGCTTTTTGGTTGACTTATATAAAGGAGAAAAAGGTGGCTTAAGGGCTTCTGAGCAATTGGAATATAAATTAATGGAGTTTGAGCATAATTTATGGGAGTATTAAAATCTCTTTAGCTCCCTAAAGATAAATATAAATCATATTTACTAAAAAACGTCGGCAAGGTTTTGAATCTTGCCGACGTTTTTGTAATATAAAATAGTTTATTTCTGCTCTTCGAAATATTTAATAAGCTTCTCCGCTTTATCTCTACCAACTATTTTTTCGATTTCTTCAATTGTTGCACCCTTTAAATTTGAAAGTGATTTAAATTCCTTTAAAAGCTTTTCCATAGTTAATTTACCTATTCCATCAATAGACTCGAGACCTGAAATTAAGAAGCCTTTGCTTCTGCGATTGCGATGATGGGTAATGCCGAACCTGTGTGCTTCATCTCGTAATCTTTGAATTAGTTTTAAAGACTCAGATCTTTTATCGATATAAACAGGGATACTATCTTCTGGAACATAAATTTCCTCTAATCTTTTGGCAATTCCAACAATTGGTATTTTTCCATATAAATTAATAGATTTTAATGCATCACATGCAGCTGAAAGTTGACCCTTGCCCCCATCGACTATTATTAAATCGGGTAAATCTGCCTTTTCCTCCACAAGCCTTGTATATCTACGAGTTACAACTTCAGCCATTGTGGCAAAGTCATCAGGACCAATCACAGTTTTAGGAATAAAATGGCGATAATCTTTTTTAGAGGGCTGCCCATCTTTAAAACATACCATGGCCGACACTGGATTGGTACCTTGGATGTTGGAATTGTCGAAACATTCGATATGTCTAGGGATAGTTTTTAATGAGAGATCATTTTTCAATTTAATCAAAACTCTCATTTTTGAATTCCCTGCACTTAATTCATTGGCTTTTTGATCCATTTTCTCTTTTTTGAAATAGAGCACATTTTTCATGGCCATTTCTACTAGCTTCTTTTTATCACCAATTTGTGGTACTGTATTTTCTAAACCTAAATCAACGGAAAGCGGAATATTGGTGATAACTTCTTTGGATTCTGATTTATACAAATCACGCATTTCCCATACCATCATGGTGAGAATATCATTGTCGGTCTCATCCAATTTCTTTTTCAGTTCCATTGTTTCCGATTGTACTATTGCACCGTTGATTATTTTCATGAAATGCATATAGGCTAAATTTTCATCAGATATTAGTGTGAACACATCAACATCAACAATATTGGGGTTCACAATAGTTGATCGAATTTGAAATTTTTCTAAAAGCAATAACTTCTCTTTAAAAATTTGAGCTTCTTCAAAAGCCATTCTTGATACTGCTTCTAGCATTTTTGAAGAGAAATACTGTTTGGGAGTATTTTGGTTACCTTTCAGAATTTGTTTGGCTTGGAGAATATCATTTTCATAATCGTCTCTCGACTGAAGGTTTTCGCATGGCCCTTTACAGTTTCCAAGGTGATATTCGAGACAAACTTTAAACTTTCCTGAAAGAATATTCGTATTAGTTAGGCTTAGTGAGCAAGTTCTAATGGTAAAAAGCTGCTGAATAAGTTCTAAAACTGAATTCATTGCCTTTACATTTGAGTAAGGCCCATAAAAGGTGCCTTTTTCAAAGTTTTTTAACCTCGTAGAATATATTTTAGGGAAAGGTTCGTCGCTGATACAGATATAGGGAAAGGTTTTGTCGTCACGAAGTAAAATATTGTATTTGGGTTGGTATTCTTTTATCAAGCTATTTTCCAATAGTAGAGCATCAAATTCTGTATTTACTATTGAAAATTCTATCTTTTTTATTTGATTGACCAACCTTATTGTTTTTGTATTATGTTGTGCCGATTTATTGAAATAGCTAGAAACTCGACTTTTAAGGTTTTTTGCTTTACCAATATAAATTATCGTATCATTTAAATCATAATAACGATATACGCCTGGGCTATCGGGTAAGCGTGCAAGGATAGGTTTTGGGTCGAATTCGGCCATGAAAAATGATTAAAACAATATTTTCATAAAATTAAATAAACTATTTCATCCAAATTTTAATTTAAAAAATAATTGATGGTAATTTTGAGGCTATTTCCAATTAAAAATTTTGAAAAGAAAAAACGCAAGTAAATCATTTATATTTCTAGGTCTTTTTTTGCTATCAATTGTATCATGCGTTGAACCTTTTACGATTGATTATGAATTAGATACAGGTGTAATTATTGTTGATGCAGTGCTTACTGATGAAATTGACAATCAATATGTTATATTAAGAGAGTCAAAAATACTCACCACCAACAAAGTAAGTGCTATAGTTCCATTAAAAGACTGTAAGGTAGAAATAGTTGTCAATAATGCCGAACGAATTCAATTTGTTGAAAACTCAAATGACCCAGGTAATTATTTGGGACCAAAAGGATTTAGAGCAGAGGCAAATAAAACTTATCAATTATTCTTTAAAACGGCAACCGGCAAAAACTTCCAATCAAAAATTGAGAAGCTCGAAAAAGGTGTTGAAGTGAAAAATATTTATCAAAAATTGGAAGTAGTTGGAAAGCCAGTAGATAAAAATTTTAAAGCCAACCATAAAATATATTTAGATGCTGATGACCCTGCCGCAACAAAAAACTATTATTTATGGGATTGGAACTTGTATGAGCAAAATGAAATTTGCAAATCATGTGAAGGAGGAGAGCGATATTATACTAAGCCAGCTCCTGGTATTTGTGTGAAAGATTTACCACCGGCCTTTAGAAATGTTGTTTATGATTATGAATGCTATGGCTCGTGTTGGGAAATATTACATTCAAATAAGATAAATATTATGGATGATGTTTTTTCGAATGGTAAAACCATAACAGGTAGGTTTATTGCAGATATACCAATTTATCATTTGAATAATGGCGCAATTTTAGAAGTGAAGCAACAATCTATTAATTTCCCCGTATATAAATATTATAGTATATTAATTGAACAAATTCAAAACTCAGGGGGCTTGGCCGACACTCCACCAGTTTCATTAATTGGCAATATTGAAAGTAATAATAATGAAACGGTTGCAGGTTATTTTAGAGTAACAGATGAGTCGAAGTACTTTTATTGGGTAGATAGATCGGATGTATTAAAAACAGATATAAAACCTGTATTTTTAGTTGGCAGGCCAACTAATTTTGAGCCTGGGGGTGCAGATATAACAAGGCCACCTTTAGTACAATGTGTTAATAGTTATACTCGGACTAATATCAAACCAAAAGGTTGGAAAGATTTTAATTAAATATTTTTAAAAAATACGACCTATAGGGTATTTTGATCTAATAAATTCCTTAATCAAGTTTAATTGGCTAATTTTAATAAAGTTTAAATCCATTTACAAAAGAGCACTTTTATTATTTTGAAAAAAAAATCTAATTTCAGTAGAATAATTATTCTATTTCTCTTTTTATTTTCTATAATTTCCTGTATCGATCCTTTCGTTTTAAGCTATGACCTAAACAAAAGTGTATTAATTGTAGAAGGAGTACTTTCTGACGAAAATGTAGATCAAATAATAATTATTAAAGAATCAAGCCCTACTATTAGTGGAACAAGCAGTACAATTATTGGCCTTGAAAATGCTAAGGTTGAGATTCAGGTAAATGGGTCAGAAAAAATTCCTTTTATTGAGAGCAAAATAAATCTTGGGAATTATATCGGCCCACAAAATTTTAAAGCAGAATTAAATAAAACCTATCAACTTTTAATTACAACAGCACAAGGAAAAAAGTACCATTCAAAAATAGAAAAGTTAATAAAGGGCTCAGAAATTAAAAAAGTTTACCAAAAATTTGAAGTTAGTGGTAAGCCTATTGATAGAAATTATAAAGCTGAACATAAAGTTTATTTGGATACGGATGATCCCGCAGGCAAAGGGAATAATTATTTATGGAAATGGAAACTATATGAAAGGCAGGAAGTATGCCGAACTTGCGAGCCACAAGAACGCTACTATCCAACTCCTTACCCAGGTCGTTGCATTAAAGATTTACCCAACTTTTTAAGAAATCAGATTTACGATTACCAATGTGACGGAAACTGTTGGGAGATAATACATTCATTGAAAAATAATGTAATGAATGACGACTTTTCTGACGGCAAAACAATAACTGGGCGCTCAATTGCAGATATACCTTTGTACCAATTGAATGCTGGTTCCTTATTGGTTATCAGCCAACAGTCAATAGATGCAGCCGCCTACAAATACATGAAAATACTAATCGACCAAAATCAAAATTCAGGGGGCTTAGCCGACACCCCACCCGTTTCGTTAATTGGAAATATTATAAGTAGTGATGGAGGAAATGAAACTATTGCTGGCTATTTTAGGGTAACTGATGAATCAATAAATAGGTATTGGATAGATAGATCCGATACATTTGGTCTGGATGTAAGACCGATTGGCTTATTGGGAGGTAGAACTGTTAGCCTTGAGCCTTCAGGGATGGATACAACAAGACCCCCTTATGCACCATGCATTGAAGGATATACTCGTACAAATAAACGCCCAATCGGTTGGCAAGACAGCAAATAATCAAAGAAATGAAAGTTTTTAAATATATTTTTACTTTAATAATAGCTTCTGTATTTATTGTAATTAGTACGTACGGTCAAAATCAATCGTATTTTAGCATCGCTGGCATAGTTAGAGATAGTACAGACAATAATTTTTTGCCAAACGCAACTATAAATATTAATTATGGTCAAAAATTAATGTTGTCGGATGCACAAGGGAAATTCAAATTTACAATTAAAGGTGGAGAGCTAATATTAGTAGTTAAATATGTGAATTATTTGCCTTATCGACTTAGAGTTGATGTTAAGGAAGATTTAGATTTAAATGTATTTTTGAGTGAAATTTCAAGTAATTTGGAGCAAGTAACTGTTAGTACAAAATCCGCAGATAATAATGTGAAAAGGCCATTAATGGGTGTTTCCACCATGAATATTAAAGAACTTAAGCGCATGCCTACCGTTCTAGGTGAAATAGACGTGCTTAGAGGCCTCCAAATGTTGCCAGGGGTAACTAGTGTTGGCGAAGCTTCGAATGGTGTAAATGTACGGGGTGGTACAACAGATCAGAATTTAATGTTGCTTGATGATGCCCCGATTTTCAATCCAACCCATATGTTTGGATTATTTTCTGCATTCCCATCAGACGCCATTTCTAGTTTTGATTTATATAAAGGAAATGTGCCTTCAAAATTTGGTGGAAGAACAGCCGCAGTATTGGATGTGAGTTTGGCAAATCCTTCATTAACTAAACCAAAAGCAACTTTTGCGATCGGGCTAGTTTCAAACAAAGCTTTATTTGACATCCCAATTCTAAAAGATAAATTGGGAATAATGGTGGCCGGTAGGTTAGCTGTAAACGATTTCCTTTTACCAATACTCTCAACAAGATTAGAAGATATAAAGGCAAAGTTTGCCGATGCTACAGCAAAAATATTTTATAAAGTTAATAACAAAAACACATTAAGTTTGACGGCTTATAGCAGTTATGATTTTATTCAAACCAATGTTTTAGGTGAAATCAATAATATAAATTCCACCTCAACACAATTTGATTATCGAACTTTAAACTTTTCTGGTAAATGGCTGAAAGTAATAAACGATCGAGCCAATATTCAAACAATAGTAGTATCGTCAAAATATGCCCCGCAGACTTTACTGCCAGAGTTAAATTCCCAAAACAAGGTTAGAATATACCAAGATATTAACTATAAGCAAGTTAGAACAAACTTGAATTATTCAAAAGGTAATCACAATATTGAGGCAGGATTAGACGGAACTTATTATATTATTAATCCTGGCGAATTAAAGCCAGGAAGTAGTAATGCTGTTGCTGCAATAATTACCCCAAAAGAAAATGGTGCTGAGTTTGGTATATTTTTAGAAGATGAGATAAAAATTTCTAGCAAATTAACAATTTCTGCAGGAATAAGGTATTCAAGATATGCTAGTATTGGCCCAAATACATTTAGTATATATGCCAACGGTGAGGAAAAAACATCAAGTTCAGTTGTAGACTCTGTTTCTTTTGCAAAAGGAGATATAGCAAAATCATATGGTGGTATTGAGCCTAGGTTTGGCCTCAATTATGCAATTAATGAAGAAAGTTCAATAAAAATTGGCTTTAATACTATGCGTCAGTATTTGCAGGTAATATCAAATACGACCACTCCAATACCTACGAGTCGCTGGAAAAGCTCTGACATTAATATAAAACCTCAAATAAGCCAACTTTACAGTATTGGATATTTCAGAAACTTGAATGACAATATTTTTGAAATTTCAACAGAAGCCTATTATAAAACAACTGATAATATATTGGATTATAAACCAGGTGCATCCTTTTTACTTCAAAAAAATATAGAAACAGAGCTGCTTCAAGGTATCAACAAAAGCTATGGTTTGGAATTGATGTTTTCAAAGAAAAAAGGAGAGCTCACAGGTTGGGCTAATTATACTTACGCCCGGTCGTTGAACAAAGTAAATGAAGGGGAGAGCAATACACAAAAAATAAACTATGGCAATTGGTATGCTACAAATTATGACAGGCCACATACTTTTAATGCGGCAATCGTAATTGCGCAAACTAAAATTCACGATTTTTCATTCAACTTTACCTATTCAACAGGCAGGCCATTTACTATACCAAAAGCCTTCATACAAAGTAATGGAGTGCTTTACCCGTTTTATACTGATAGAAATAACAGCAGAATCCCTGATTATCACCGACTTGACTTCTCTTGGAATATATACAACCCTAAAAACCTAAACAAAAAATACAAAGGCAATTGGAATTTCACAGTATATAATTTGTATGGTCGAGCCAATGCTTATTCGGTATTTATCAGATCGACTGATCGAGTTTCGAATCCATTCAAACTTACCGTATTTGGAGCACCTATTCCAAGTTTGAGTTATAATTTTAAGTTTGAGTAATCGGAGTTATTAAAAAATTGTTGTGTAGATTACTTTTTCCTATTGTTTCAACTTATTTTCAAGTACCCAACTTTCTTTATTTGCTTTTTGCCAATTAGTGTAATTAGTAACTCCTGGGTCAGTTAAATTGTCGATATAATTTCCGATTACAATATCCATATCTCCATCTAAATCAAAATCTGCCTTATCTAGCGTGAGCAATCGGCCATTAAAAGGGCTTAGAAATTTATAAGGTTTGTATTTGTTATTTCCTAAATTTTTAAAAAAAACAAAATCTTCATGTTTTTTATCATTGAAATCAGGGAAATGAGAAATAATGGCAAAATCTTTTTTCGCATCTTGATCAAAATCTTCCACAACAATATTTGAAGCACCATAAATAGGGTAAAACCATGCTAGTTTGAATTTTGAATTTCCTAAATTTTTATAAATTCGAATCCCGTGATAATTTTTCAATTGAGATGAAATATCCGCATTGTCACCATTAGTTATTAAAATGTCTTGAAGTCCATCATTGTCAATATCTTCAATTTGCATATTATTTAATCCAAAACTTGATGGAAACTTTGAAATTGATTTTTCTTCAAAATTAAAATTACCTTTATTATAAAAAATCAAAAGCTCTTCTTTGGCTTGTGACATGGCCACCACAATATCCAGTTTCCCGTCATGGTTTATATCCACAAATTTTGCTTTGCAAGCACCTGGGTAATCTTTTAAAATAATTTTTTTATAGCCTTTACTGTTACTTATATGCAAACTTAGCTGCCCTAAATAGTCGCCAAATTCACAAATAATAAAGTCAGGTTTATTATCCAAATTTAAGTCTGTAATATCCATATTTACAGGCCTAATTAAGCTATCGATAGCTATACTCTGGTTTTTAATTTCAAAATTATACTCAATAATACTTCCTTTTGGCAAATTGCTCGGCTTTGTATTTCGTATATTTAGCAAGTAAAGTTTATCATTAAAAATATGAACATCAGAGGCTGAAATTTTTGAAATTTTCTTTGAATTGTTTCCTAACATATCTGTTTGCCATGTGCCAAAATCTTCAAAGCTCTTGATAAGGAATTTCTCTTTTGGAAAGGTTTTAAATAAAATATTTTGAGTACTTAAACTTTTACGCTTTATATTTTTAATGGCAAATAAATTAAAGTTTGTATCAGGCGAAATACTCCTTTTTTGGGGATATGGTTTTGCTGGAGCGTTATTTTCATAGTATTTCACAATTCTCAGCATCATTTCTTCAGAAATTACGGGATCTTCAGGGAAAAATTTTCTATTAATCAATTCTTTAACCTCTTCAGCGTCAAGCCCTTGATATGGATAACCCCATTTGAAACCCATTCGAGTGGCCATGTTTGGTAATACTTTATTGGTCCATATTTTTTTTGTTAATAAAGCTGGGTCTGGAAATTGATGGCAGGATCCGCAATAAACTTTTGCCATATCTTCACCTTTCTTTTTGATTTTGGCATCATTGTTTTGGTTACAACTTGAAATAGTCGTGCATAAAATTAAAAAAGCAATTACTATCCTAAAAATCATTTTTAAGTTAAATTTTGAAAAATATTTGTTTTAAAAATTTTTGAATTAGTCAATTACTCTCGTTTTTTGATTTTTATAATTATAAAAAATCACTTGTTTGAAATTTTTACACCAATTCAAATTTCTTGGTTCTTGACTTGCAAAAGTATTGCCCCAATAAAATTCTCTTTTTTGAGTTTTACCAGTTGTGAATAAAATTTTTGCAAAAACCTCTTCATTTGATATTTTAATGGTTTTTATAAAATCAGTTTTGGGTTTAAACATTACCAATGAATCTTTATTTTGAGTGGCAAGTATCAATTCCTTTTTACCAATATTTATTTTTGAAATAGCTTTTGCATCCTTTGGAACAATAAAATGGCTTTCATTTAGTGTAACTGATTTGAAAACATTTTGGCCTAAATTTTTTAAAACTAATCCAAAAAAGGCATCTGCATGGCCTTGAAGCAATTCCATTCCATAATCGTTGCCAACTAACAAAACGTCAATAAGACCATCGTTATCATAGTCATAAGGCATTGTACCATACACAGGAGCGTATTGAGCTTCCTTTGGTAACTGAGTCATTTTAAAACGCCCCTTACCTAGGTTTTCAATAATGCTGCTATACATCCAATTAGCTTTTTTTATTTGTGCCCCTTCCAGTTCATCTTTCGTGAAAATATCCTGAACGGTAGCCTCGCCATATTGCCCGTAGGTATTAAATTTTGCTCTGAAAAGATTTGATTGTTTAATCATATCGTCACGGCTATGATAAAAATATTCATGTCTTTTGCCAAGCGAATCAGGCCAAAAGCATGATATAAGCGGATCCATCAATTTATTATTATCAAAATCTTTGGCATACATAGTGATAGGTTCCTCTTCGGTTCCTTTAAAAAAAGTATTTATTCCCAAGTTGCCAGCTACATAATCAATATCTCCATCGTTGTCATAGTCGGAAGCTGAAAGGCTATTCCACCAGCCGACTTTATCTGATATACCCGTTTGGTTTGTGATATTTACCAATTTTCTTTCTATATTTTTTAGAAACACTATTGGTTTCCATTCGCCTGCCAATATCAAATCTATCTTATTATCGTTATCAAAATCAGTCCAAATGGCATCAGAAATCATCCCAATATTGACTAATTCTGGACACCAAAGTTTTGTAATGTCTGTAAATTTTGGCTGGTCTTTTACTTTAGTATCGTTTCTTAATAAATAAGATTTATCAGAAAAAGGGTACGCCTTAGGTGTTACACGTGCACCCACAAATAAATCTAAGTCTCCATCAGCGTCAAAATCTGCAGCTTTTATTGTTCCAGAGCAAGAGGGTATTTTTTCAAGAGCAGTTTCAGAAACCAATAAATTTCCATTGCCATCATTTACCAGCAATTGATCATGATGGAGAGCTGAACCCGCTTCATTTTGGTATGAACCTCTAGTAATATAAACATCGTTGTCGCCATCATTATCGGCATCAAAAATTAATATTCCAGTATTTTCTTCTCTTTGTTTTTCATCAGATTTCAAATTATTTAATTCCTTCCTTGAAAATTTTCCTGACTTATTTTGGAAGTACACAATATCAGGTTTGCGACTGCTTCCCCCAAAAAATACATCGTCTAATCCATCACTATTCAAATCGCCAACAGCCATTGGTGGCGTATACTGGCTCAATTTATGGGGTAAAGTTTTTTGTAAATTAAAATCGATAAAATCATACTCTTCATGTAAATAATCAAGATTCATTGATTTGGGATCGATTTTGGTAAATATTGGGTTCTCCTTAATTGTATGATTTGGTGCCAAAATACTTGTTTCATAATTGATTTTCAATACCCTATTGAATTCTGGTTTTTGAACATTGGTTTGCTTACCATCTGGCCAGGTAACTATTAATGAATCGACAATTGGTACACCATTCAAACCAAAATGTAATATTGATTCTGGTTTTGATAAATACCCCCTTGCCGATAATACTTGTGACATTTGTGATTTTCCTTTTTCATAATAAATACGAACTGTGCTCCCAAAAGCATCCAAATTTTGCTTTGGGCCTTTCAGTTTTACTCTTAAATAATTGTTTTGCGATTTGGTTTTTTTGGCAGTTTCTTGACTCGTATTTTTATATAGAAAAGCCTTATCGTTAATGTTATTGGTAATGAGTTCAAGGTCACCATCATTGTCAAGGTCGGCATAGGCTGCACCATTTGAAAAAGAGGGCTCAGTAAGTCCCCAGTTTTTTGATTGATCGGAAAAGTTTAATTCACCATTATTGGCAAAAACAAAATTTGGTATTTTTATTTGTGGAATTGCCTTGTTGAGTTGATCCTTACTAACAATAGAGCCCGCTTGAGATTTTCTAAAAGAGCCAAAATCGTGGTCAGTTATATCCCTTGGAAAGCCGTTGGCCACAAATAAATCTTTAAAACCATTGTTATCAAAGTCGGCAAATAAAGCGGCCCAGCTCCAATCTGTTTCTTGAACGCCTGCATAAAAACTCAAATCACTAAATACGGGTAAACCTGTTTTTGGGTTTTTGCCTCGATTTACCTGTAATGTGTTTCTTAAAAACTGATACTCGTATCCATATTGCTCAGTCATTAAATAGTGATTGTAGGCATTGGCATTTAAGAAGAGTTTTTTTCGTTTGTTATAGTAAGGCAACATTTCTGTGGTGAATATATCCAACAAGCCATCGTTATTGATATCGGCTATGTCACTACCCATTGCTGAATAACTTTGGTGTTTAAACATATCGGCTATTTTATTAGAAAAGATATTTTTACCTGATTTATCTTTTTGATTGATATAAATCAAATCGTTAGTCAAATAGTCATTAGCAACATAAATATCCATCAAGCCATCGTCATTAAAATCATTTACCAAACTACTATGGCTGTAACCTCTTTCTTTAAAACCTGCTTGGTTGGATACATCTTTGTAAAAAGGATGTCCGAGGGAATCGCTACCGATGTTTTCATATAAAATATCTTTGTTGGGTTCAACTGCCAACTTGGTCATATATTGATTGGGAAATTGTGTATCTATAAAATTTACCGCAATAAATAAATCTAAATCACCATCCTGGTCAAAGTCAAAAAACTGGGCGTTATCAGAATGTGAGGGATCGTCAATACCATATTCTTTGGCCTTTTCTTCGAATATTGGTCTATTGGCATTATCGTTACCTTGGTTTTCAAATAGTAAATTTCTCCTTTTTTCAGGATCGGGACTCATTGAATTACAAACATAAATATCGAGCTTTCCATCATTATTGATATCAATCATGTTTACACCAAAGCTCCATTGGTCACCCTTTTTTTGAGTATTGGATAATTTAGATATTTCTTCAAATTTCAATTCACCCCGATTGAGGTATAGGTGATTATCTACTTGACTGCCTGTGAAATACAAGTCTTGAAGCCCATCATTGTTCAAATCTCCTACAGCTACTCCGCCGCCATTGAACACAAATTCATTGTCGAGAATATTCATGGTATCTTTTTCGATAATGGTGTTGGCAAATTCAATTCCTGAATAATTTGAATCTATTATTTCAAAAAGGGTGTTTTCTTTTTTACATGAAAAAAATAATAAAAGTGGAAAGAGAAAAAAGTAAAGAGATTTTAGATATGAGATTTTAGATTCTAGATTAGAGATTAGAGATAACCTTGAGAAAATTGAATTTGCCAACACCATTATCGAAAAAGAT
>JANMZR010000086.1:0-3545 GCA_031383555.1 Cytophagaceae bacterium
GCCCTTCAAGGACATGGCGACCCCGTTTGGTTTAGGAATATATCAATTAAAGAGCTTTAGCATTACAATTTTAAATTTTCAAAATGACTTGCTCAATAAAAATTGGCAAGTCATTTTTTTTTACCAATGCACAATAACTTGACCTGGCCCGCCATAGGAGTCGGTATATGCAGGTGCACCCCCACCTGGTATATAACCAATATAATTATCCCCAAAAATATTAATAAGCAAATTTGTAGAAGCATTATATGCAAAAGTATTTGATTTGGTTCGTAAATAACTTGGGTAAGAACCACCACCTTCTGCATTTGAATATACTATTGTGTTTGTTCCATTATAATTTTGAAATGATGCGGTAGAAGAAGGTGCAAATTCACCACCATGATAAGCGATCAATTCAGGTGAAATTGAACCAGAAAATTTAAATAATCCTAAACTACCTTTATCTACCTCTACAAAATTACTGCCGTTTATTTTATTAGGATAAATTTGAGTATTATTGTACCCTGGGATAGCGGCTCGGCCACCTTTAGATACCTTTACCCACATAGTTTGGCCAGCTACAACATCAATCAAAAAACTCGCAAAGTCGCCACCAGATCCACCTTTAGGGGCATATAAACCCGAAGCGTTTGGCATACTACCTGAATCGCCTCCACCCCAAGCTTCAACCCACGCTTTTGTAACACCTGCAGGTACTATAAAATCAAAATTTTGTGTAGTCTCTGCTGTATTTTTATAAAAGGTATGAAAGCTTTTTGAATGTGGAAAACGGCTATAAAGCCCTTCATTACCAGCTGTACCCGTAAGGTTGCTCCACTGAGCACCATTATAATAGGCTAAATTGGCATTGGCTTGGTCGTAAACCATTAGACCGGCTGCCGGGCCGGCTATTGCCGAAGCAGGCGATGTTACTCTTGGTAAAAGTAAGCCCTTATTTGGGTTTTTTATATCCAATTGTGCGGATGGGTGTGGCGGGCTATTATCATTATTTATACCAACTTGACTGTAAATTTTGTTAAATAGTAACAATAAACAAAGGATAAAATTTAGTGTTTTCATAATTTAGATTGTTTTCAAATTTTAGAATTAGAGAAAAACTCAAAAGATAAAAATTATTAAAATGAATTCTTATATTATTTGCATTTCACAATTTTTTAATTTACCTAAAATTAAGTAAAATCCCAATACAATGTAATATAAAAATGATTAAACGGTTTTATATAAATTTAAAAATATCATTAATATTTTTAAATCAACTTTACCTAATTTCAAATAGGGAGGTTTTTTAAAAGTAATTCTAAATATATGACTTTATTCAGTTATTCTCCAACTTTTCTAACCATATAGGGTACGAATATTTATATTTTTCACTATTTTTGAGATACTAAATCAAAAATCAAATTTCTAATCAAGTCGAAAGCAAATAGCTGTCGGTTAATAGCCAAAAACAATGTCAAAAATCAAAATCGGAGTTGTGGGTACTGGTTTCATCGGACCTGCTCATATTGAGGCACTTAGGCGGTTGCCCAATGTAGAAGTTGTAGCCCTTTGTGAAGTAAATATAGAGTTGGCCACTACAATGGCGGCCAAATTGGGCATAGAAAGGCCTTGTACATTTGACCAATTGTTGGCAATGGATGATGTGGCTTGTGTGCATATTTGCACGCCTAACTTTCTGCATTATTCACAGTCGAAAGCGGCTTTATTGGCCGGTAAACATGTGGTTTGTGAAAAACCGCTTGCCAAAGACTTGCACGAGGCAGAGGAATTAGTGAAAATTGCTGCTGAAACTGGTTTGGTAAATGCGGTCCATTTCAACCTTCGATACTATCCATTAGTTCGCCAAATGAAAACCATGCGTGAAAAAGGCGACTTGGGTGAAGTTTACTCCATAATTGGCTCTTACTTACAGGATTGGCTTTTTTACGCTACCGATTATAACTGGCGCCTGGAGCCAGCACAATCGGGCGAATCACGTGCTATTGCCGATATTGGCTCACATTTGATGGATGTAATTGAGTACATAACAGGCCTAAAAACGGTAGCCGTGATGGCCGATTTCAACACCATTCACAAAAATCGAAAAAAACCCTTGAAACCAATCGCCACTTATTCTGGCCAAACTTTAAAGCCTGAAGACTACGCCGATGTGCCGATCACGACAGAAGACCATGCCAACGTTCTTTTGAAATTTGACAACGGTAATTTGGGCACCATCACAGTTTCGCAGGTAAGCGCAGGTCGTAAAAATCAGTTGAAATTGGAAATATCAGGTTCAAATAAAACCTTTGCTTTTAACAGTGAAAGTCCCAACGAAATGTGGGTGGGAAATCGTGACGGTTACAACCAAATTGTTTTGCGTGATCCATCAAATACTTATCCGGAAGCATCAGCCATAATGAGCTTCCCAGGGGGCCACTCAGAAGGCTTCCCAGATACATCAAAGCAACTTTTCAAAGAGGTTTATGCGGCTGTTGAAGCGGGCAAAATGCCTGAAAAAGCAAGCTTCCCAACTTTTGCAGATGGCTACCGTGAGCTTTTGATTTGTGAAAGAATTTTGGAAAGTAATAAGAAGCAGGGATGGGTAAATGTGTAGGAATATACAAAATGTTGCAAAAAATAATTACATTTTTAAGTCGGACTAAGTCATTTGAAAATAATATTTTCACTTTAAATCAGAGTTTTTTTCTAGAATTTCCAAATTTTTACCATTCTAAAATACTAGAAAGAAATGATTGTATTAGTTTATGGATTAAACCCGATGAAAGAAAAATAAATTTTTATACAAACAAAAATGGGTTGGCTGGAGGCTCGGGTTTTTTAGGTCAATTGCCTGAAAAATATTTAATTGAATTTTTGAAAATTTATTCTACTGGTGCAAAATTTGATTGTAAAATTGAGGAAATTAATTTTCAAAAGCAGAACTTTAAAGTATTTTGTAAATATGTAAGTTTTGAAGAAGTTGAAAAGGAAAGGTTATTAATTTCTCAAAAAAATCATGAAAAATTAATAAAAATTATTGCAAAACCTTATAAACCTAAATTAAATTTCTATTCTGGAAATATTGCATTAGCTTCAATCGAGGGATTTAATAACTTAATAGATTATGATGAAATCGAAAAAATGTTGATAAAAATTGCCAATTCAGTTTTACTTGTAAAAATCGAGAATTTAGAATACTTTATTGAAAATAAGATAGATTATCCTTACGTTAAAATATTTGATCAAGACGACAAATTTCTTTTTAATTTTGAATCTCATTACATTTCATTAACAAATATTATACGTTCTCACTATTCAGGTTATAAATTAAGAATTAGAAATATTGGTTATAATAAGTATAATTATTGCATGAATTTTATAATTAATATTGATTGATTTTTTTCAAAAATGAATAAATTAATTTCGAATAATCTTTTTGCAATAAAAAAGGAAAGTAATGCATATCAAGTTGAAAGACTTTATGACTTTGGATCGGTTTGTACTTCAAAATTTAATAAAAAAAAGTGATTTAGATTTCCTAGGTTCAATCATGCCTTTGG
>JANMZR010000373.1:0-17184 GCA_031383555.1 Cytophagaceae bacterium
CCCGAGCGTGAAATTTGCTAATAACATCTACTAAAGTACCCCAACGCTGAAAGTCATAAAGTCTATGACCTTCTAATGCCAACTCCAAACGACGCTCATTACGTACAGCTGCACGTGCGGCATCCTTATTTGTCCAAGCGACAGTATAAGTACCAACTTTGTATTTGGCCCAGGTAATTTCAGGTGCATTAATTGCAACTTTTAAGTTACCTCCAGCACCTTGTGCACAGTTGCCAGCACGCTTACGGATCAAATTCACATATTCTTGTGCTTTTGTTAAAGAACCTACTTCAACCTCTGCTTCAGCCGCCATCAAAAGAACATCAGCATAACGCATCAATTCAACGTTAAGGTTTGAAAGCTGTGCACCAGCCCAAGAGCCTGAAAGTGATGCATCGCCTTTAGCATGTGCATTTTTCTTAGGGGTATACCAACCAGCATAGCCTGAGCCACGAATCCAGTCATTTTTTTGTACACCCCAGTCAAGGTAAGGTACATCAGTACGGCCCATTGAATAGTCCAAACGTGGATCCAACAAATCTGGTGCTCCAGCTTCAATCCGCTTTAAAGTTGCACCATCAACTGAAATTGGTAAGCCATCAGCATCAACTTTATATGCATACGCTAAGTCGTAAGTAGGGTTTTTGAAACCGCAACATCCATAAGGGCTTGATCCATGTGGCATAGCCAGACGCTCACCAAAGTTGGAGTTATCACCATCGCCAGCACCATCATTTACAGAATTTTGTACAGCAAATACAGACTCCTTATTATTATCGCCAGTAACAGAGAAATTGTCATAATAACAATCAACTAAGCCATATTTGCCAGAGGCAATTACCGCATCAAAAGCAGCTTTTGCTCCAGCATAGTCGCCAGCATAGAGCTTAGCTTTACCTAAATAGGCTGTAGCTATAGTTTTATCTGTACGACCTGTTGATGTTTTATTGGCTGGTAATAATCCAATTGCTGTCTCTAAATCCTTAATAATCAATGGTAAAACAGCTTGATCATTTGGTTTTTGAAAATCAGTATCTGTTTCAAAATAATAAGGAATATTTTTCCACATTTTATAACCTTCAAAATGATAGTAAGCACGCAAAAAAGTAGCCTCTCCAACAATTGCATCTGCATATGCTTTTTCACCGGCATTTGTTTTCAAAAACTCTTTTGCTGTATTAATTGCCGAATTGGCACGAACGATACCTTCATAAGTTGCTACCCATTTCGAACGAATAATACCGTTTGTTGAGTTCCACTGATAAAGCTCAAATGTAAGAATATCATCTAAGTCACCTGGCTCAGAGCCTTTATGTGCATCATCAGACGCTGAATTAAATGCCCAGTTTGAAGGCGCAGTACCCCAAGCTGCTTCGTTCCAGTTGCCTGTCCAACCTACTAAACTTTTATAGGCCGATATTAATGTAGCATTTACACCATTTTTGCCAGAGGCAAGTAGTGTATTTGATAGTGCTGCCTGCGGAGGAGTGTCTAAGAAGGAGTCCTTACAAGCAAATACAGCTCCAATTAGGAATACTGTTGCAATTGTAATTTTTATATATTTTTTCATTTTTGTTATTATTTTGTTTTAAAATTTATGTTTAACTTCTGCAAAAGAGTAAAAATTAAAATTCTAAATTTATGCCCAATGTCATCATCTTATTTGCAGGGTAATTGCCATTATCATAACCAGTTGTTTGGTCATTAATGTTACCAGAATTCCCAATGTTTGCGTTAGAAACTGCAGGGTCAACTCCCGTATATTTGGTTATAGTAAATAAGTTTTGGCCTTGTAAATAAACTCTTGCGCCAGACATTCCTAATTTGCTTGTTAGTGATTTCGGAATTTTCAAACCAACTTGTAAATTGCCCAATCGCACATAAGAGCCATCTTCAACATAAAAAGTTGAGGCCGAACGACTTGAAGCATCTAAACCATTGATTTTAGGATAGTTACCTGTTCCTTCTTTTGTGAGAATATCTTTAATTACATTTGAATTAAAGTTCATAAAGTAGGACTGAATCAGTGTTGCATTAAAGATATCATTACCGAAAGATCCAAATAAAAATGCATTTACATCAATATTTTTATAGGTTACTCCTAGGTTTAAACCAGCAGTGAAATCTGGAAAAGGACTACCAATAATAGTATTATCCTTTTGGTCAATTACATTATCGCCATTTATATCTTTAAATTTCAAGCCACCAATATAAGCAGCACCTGTACCAGTATGTTTTGCTCTTTCAGCTTCATTGGCAATTAAACCTTCAACCACGAATCCTTGAAAAGAAGAAATTGGGAAACCAACCCGATTGATAAATACTGTACCACCTTGTGGGAAACGCTCAGTAAGATTGCCACTTGATGGGAAATCAGTACTATTATCTGATACTTTAACAATTTTATTTTTGAATTGGGATATGTTTAGGCTAGTGCTGAAAGAAAAATCCTTTGTAATCGCTTTTCTATAGCTTAAACCAAGATCGAAACCTTTGTTTTCCATTTCACCTACATTGATATTGGGTGCTTGTGCGGCTCCAGCTGTACCAGGTACAGGCGGGTTATATAGTAGGTCTTTTGTTTTACGGTCGTAAATATCCAAAACAATAGAAAGAGCATTATTAAGTAAAGAGGCATCTAAACCGAAATTAACTGAAGCCGCTTGTTCCCATTTGGTTTTGGCATTGCCTCGAGCGGTTAAGGCATAACCAGTCGCTACTCCACCATTATTGCCGTTGATATCATAGAAGGTACTTCCAACGCCACCACCATAAATATCAGTAAAGTTGTAATTTCGAATATCTTGATTACCCATAATACCATAGCTTCCACGTATTTTCAAGTCAGACAACCAAGAAAGGTCTTTCATGAATGGTTCAGCAGAAATTCTCCAACCTGCCGATAAGGCTGGAAATATACCGTAGCGTACATCAGAAAGAAACTTAGATGAACCATCACGACGGATGGTTGCACTTAACAAATATTTGTCATTAAAAGCATAGTCAACTTTGCCGAAATAAGAAGCTAATGTGGCTTCACCACCGCTTGAGTTAACAGTACGTGAACCTGGATCAGCCAAAGCAGTTTGCAGATACCATGCATTTATATCTTGGGTAAAGTAATTTGATATTCTACCTCCAATGTTACGGTTTTTGTTAGAAACAGCTTCCTGACCCACTAAAACACCTACAGCATGTTTATCCGCAAAGGTTTTGTTATATTGTGCAGTATTAGTCCAAGTCCAAGTGAATGAATTGTTCCAGTTCTCGCCAAAGCCATTATTGGTTTTATTACCTTCCACTCGGTAAGGCTCAGGATACGAGAAGCCTCTACTCCAACCATTACCAATATCAGCTCCAAAGCTAGTTTTTACTGTTAGCCCTGAAATAAGATCATATTCAGCATAAAGGTTACCTAACAAACGATTGTATTTATTAGTATTATTCTGATTATTTCTCATTATTTGGTCAGGATTTGTAAAGTTACCGGTTGAAGCAGTTAAATGACCTCCAGGATTGCCTTTAATGTCAAATTGAGGTATCACAGGAGTAGCTTTTAGCAAACTTCCTAAAACACCTTGCTCATTGTTACTACCACCTGCACCACCAAGACCTACACCCCAGTTACCTGCATACATCATGTTTTCACCAATACGAAACTTATTAGATACTTTAAAACTTGAGTTGGCCCTAATAGTACCTCTATCAAAATAGTTATGAATAAAAACACCATCCTGATGTAAATAACCAGCTGAAATGTTAAAAGTTGCCATATCATTTCCACCAGATAAGTTTAAGTTATGATCTGTCATTTTACCAGTACGAGACATTGTTTTCCACCAGTTTGTGCCTGTTTGGTTCGTTAATGAAATTTGATTGTTCAAAATATCATAAGTAGCTTCATCAACGGTATTGCCAAATGGTTGAATATATTTTGGTAAAGCTGATGGATTTGCATACCATGCTGTAGTTTCGTCAGGAAACTTCTTTTTCATTGCTTGTGCATATACGCTAGAACTTGTATTTAAAACTTCGTCATAGCCCTTTACTGAGTTTACAACTCCAACTGAACCACTATAGCTTAATTTAGCTTTGCCAGATTTACCTTTTTTGGTAGTAATTACAATTACACCATTGTTGGCACGAGAACCATATATTGAGGCCATCGCAGCATCTTTCAACACTTGCATGCTTTCAATATCTTCTGGATTAATAGTATTCTGATATTGATCTTTAACAGGAACACCATCAATTACGTACAATGGATCATTGTTGGTAAAAGAAGAAATGCCACGAATACGAACATTGGTAGCATCACCTGGGGCACCTGAAGTTGAAACAGTTACACCTGAAGCTCTACCTGCTAAATTTTGGGTGAAAGATGTCGATTTGATACCTTTTAAACTGGTTGCATCGACAATAGTGGCTGCCCCTGTAATATCTTTTTTACGTAGCGATTGATATCCAGTTACTACTACCTCTTGAAGTGCCGAAGCATCATCTTCTAGAGAAAAGTTTATAACTGACCTGTTTCCAACCACAACTTCTTGACCTTTAAAGCCTATTGAGCTTATAATCAAACTGTTGTTCGGGGCTGCATTTACTGTAAAATTACCAGTTGCATCTGAGGTAGTACCAATATTTGTGCCTTTTACTAAAACTGTAGCACCAGGTATCCCGTTTCCTGAACCGTCATTTACTTTACCAGTTATTTTGTTTTGTGCAAAAGTGATTGTTGCTACCAACATCACCATCCAAAGCATTAGGAGTCCCCTAATTGGAATTGAGTAACTTTTTCTCATAATTGTTTTTTTAGTTAAAAATTTGAAATAAATACTTATGGTAAACTTTACCACAACAATATTGAATATTTTTGGAAAAAACAAATTTATTAAAAAATTTATTTGAAAAATTCAATTAATTTTACGTTTTCATGATATTATCATATATTTTAATCATATATTTTTAGTTTGTAAAAGGAAAGTATTGACAATTTTGAATAATAAATGCCATTCTATTTTGTATATTAAGTCTTTTAGCTTAATGTTGTAGTATATTATACCATAAGCATGCTCGTTGCGGGTTCTTAAGGTAGCTTCTATAAACTTTCATAATATTTTAAAAACCTCATTGCTGTTTTTTCAATAGTAGAAAAGTTTATTGGAATTCAAGTTTATAGAAGTGCTTTTAACAGTATTTTACTATAATATTTACTCATCTTATTACTTAAATATTTACATTTTGAACTTTTCAGACGAAATTATTGATGTTCTATCAATTGACTGCGTAATATTTGGTTTTAAAGACACTGAACTTTATATTCTTTTGGTAAAACATGGTATAGGGCCAACGCTTGGTCAATGGGCTTTACCTGGGAGTTGGATAAAATACAATGAAAGCTTAACCGATGCTGCCAATAGAATTCTCACGGCACAAACTTCAGTAGATAATATATATCTTGAACAGTTTCAAGCTTTTGGTAATATTGAACGATTTCCTGAACGCAGAGTAATTACAATTGTTTACTATGCTTTGGTGAACATAGATAAATTTGTTTTACATCCAGGTCCAACTGAAATGGATGCCGAATGGTTTAAAATCCAAGATATACCTAAGCTAGCTTTTGACCATCAAATTATAATTGAAAAATGTCTTGACTTTATAAAACATAAAATTCAACATGAGCCTATAGGTTTTAATTTATTACCCCGAAAATTTACATTATTACAGCTCCTTGAGCTTTATGAGGCTATTTTAGGTCAGAAATTGGATAAATCGAACTTTAGAAAAAAATTGTTAAAGATGAACTTGCTTGTCGATACTAATGAAAAAGAGCAAGATGTGTCACATAGAGCGGCTTCCTTGTTTAAGTTTGATGAGGGGGTTTACAATAAACTGCTGGATAAGGGCTTTACTTTTGAAGTTTAAATAGATATTTCTTAAAGTCAGCTTACGCATTAGGTATTTATTATATAAAAAGCGGTTCGCCGCTCGTCAGTTTTAATAAAGCTTCCATGCTCTAAAATGTATCCTCACAATAGCTATGGCTATTGTTCCAGTAAATTTTGTCCGTGTGCTGCTTTCTTTTTGCCTAATTTTCCTTCATTACAATACCTAATGAGTAATCTGGGTTAAAACTAAGTAGTTCCTGCAATATTCAAGTATAATTACTTTAGCCTTTTTACCGTTTAATAATTTTGAAAGACTATATTTTTTAAAGTCAAAATATCGTTTAATATTTGTGCATTAAGCATATTAATAAGTTGAAATTAGACCATTATAAAATTATTGAACATGGAAGGACTACGAAAATTTAGAGTTTGGAATTACCAAATAAACCAATGGACTGACGGCTTTATTCATTTTTCCAGACCAAAAAATGATTCAATCACCGAAAAGACAAATTTTGAAATTTTGGGGCGAGTTTTAATTATGAAAAACAAAATTGAATATAACAATCATGTTGCGCCACAGTTTCAAAAATGGCTAAAGCAGATTAAAAGGAGGGAAGTATCTATTCAATCACCAGAATATAAAGAGTGGATAAATATTCATAATTAAAACGGCTAAGTGAGTTTTTTGTAAATTTCTATTAACTAAATTAATTAAGCGTTTTTATCAATTTCTCCAATTGTGGTGCATGCATTACGCCAGATTTTCGGAAAAGATTTTTGCCGTTTTTATAAATCATTATAGTAGGCACTGATTGAATTTGAAGCTTATCTGCTAGTTTTTTATTGCGGTCGATGTCTATTTTTACAATTTTCACGCCTTCACCCATGCTCTTTTTCAAAAGCTCGAGTTGTGGTGCCATTGCTTTACATGGCCCACACCAAGTGGCAAAAAAGTCAACTAAAACGGGTATTTCGCCTTGAATTATTTCTTTATAGTTATCTGTCATATCAATTTTTGATTTCGGAAGCTGCTTAAACAATTTCTAAATTTGTATTTTCTTTAATAGCCCCAAAGCCCCCTTTCACATTTACTACATTATCAATACCTCTTGCTTTTAAAATTGAAGTTGCCATCATGGACCTATAGCCACCAGCGCAATGAATATAATTGGTGTTTTCAAGAGAAACATTTTCCATAAACTCACTAATATTAGCTAAAGGTACATTTTCTGCAATTTTCACATGCTCAATTTCAAACTCGGCTTCTTTGCGAACGTCTAAAATATGGTCATTAGTTCCTATCAATTGACTTAAATCTTGAGCATCGATCGATTTAATGGTATCAATTTCTTTGCCGGCATTTTTCCATGATTCAAAGCCTCCTTCCAAATACCCTAGTGTATGGTCGTAGCCAACTCTTGCTAACCTTGTTATCACTTCTTTTTCTACCCCAATATAAGCTACTATTAATATTGGCAGCTTTATATCAGTAACCAAAGTACCCACCCAAGGGGCAAAATCACCATTAATACCTATAAATATTGAGTTGGGAATAAAGCCATTTTCAAAATCATCATGATGGCGAGTGTCAATTACAAGTGCCAATTCAGCATTAGCAACCTTTTCAAACTCATCTGGTGAAAGTGGAATAAGCCCTGTTTTCATTACCTTATCGATAGATTTTACGCCTTTTTTATTGAGCGCAACGTTTTCTGGAAAATAAAATGGAGGTGGTAAAAGGCCTTCAGTTACTTCTTTGATAAATTGGCTTTCGGGGATATTTTGCAAGGCATAATTCACCTTTTTCTGGTTACCCAGTGTGTCAAATGTTTCCTTACTCATGTTTTTCCCACAAGCTGAACCCGCACCGTGTGCAGGATAAATAATGAGGCTATCTGGCAAAATCATAATTTTATTGTGTAGCGAATGGTATAATTTAGAAGCCAAGTCATTTACAGTAATTTTGCCATTTTGGGCTAAATCGGGCCTGCCTACATCACCAATAAATAATGTATCGCCTGAAAAAAGTGCATGCTCTTTTCCGTTTTCATCAAATAATAAATAGCAAGTACTTTCCAAAGTATGCCCGGGCGTATGTAACACCTTTATTTGTAATTTTCCTAATGTAAATACTTGACCATCAACAGCTTCAATTGCTTTAAAAGTTGGATTTGCCAATGGTCCAAATATGATGTCGGCACCCGTTTTTTCTGCTAAGTCGACATGGCCACTTACAAAATCGGCATGATAGTGAGTCTCGAAAATGTATTTTATTTTGGCATTATTTCGTACTGCTTTATCAATATAAGTTTTTACCTCACGAAGCGGATCTATAATAGCGACTTCCCCTTCCGATTCTATATAATAAGCACCTTGGGCTAAACAACCTGTATATATTTGGACTATTTTCATATTTGATTTTTTTTTAAATCAGTGTTATTTTGGCAAATTAAATTTTACTTTTCAAACTAATCCACGACCCAGCATTGTAAATTTCTCCAAAACCATTTGCCTTTAAAATAGCCTTTGCTGAAGCCGATCTAATTCCTGAGGCGCAAAAAACGATAACCGCTTTTTGTTTATCTATTTTTTTGAGGTTGGTAGCAATATTTTGTAATGGAATATTTATCGAGCTAGTAATATTACCACTATTAAACTCGCCGGTAGACCGTACGTCTATCATTTGAGCCCCATTTTTTACCAATTCAGCATAATTTATTTTTGGGCCAAAGCCAAGTATTTGTTTGATAGTATTTATCATGTTTTTCATTTTATACAAACTCTTTTATTAAAATAGTAAAACTCACTATCAAAACAAACCACCCAAAAGCTGGTCGTAATTGCTCATTTTTTATTCTTTTTGATAAAATTGTACCAATAAAAACACCTATTAATGCGAGGCCAATAAATTTCGCTAAAAATTCATAATTTATTTGAAAGTGTCCCAAATCACCTAAAAAGCCAATTAATGAATTGATAGCAATGATCATTAAAGAAGTGCCAACAGCTAGTTTCATTGGTAGTTTTATGAAATTAATTAAAACAGGAATGATCAAAAAACCGCCACCAACACCCACAAAACCTGTTAAAGTGCCAACAGCTAAGCCTTCTAAAAAAATAAACCCATAATTCATTTTCTTGATCACACTTTCAATATCGTTTATTTCTTTTCTGCCTTTAATCATTGATATTGAAGCTATTAGCATGAGTAGCGCAAATACAATCATAATAAAATGATTTTTTTCCAAGTTGTAATTTCCTATTGTTATTATTGTTTCAGGAATAATCGGCATCAGATATTTTCTTGTTAAAAAAACCATCAAAAATGATGGAAATGAAAAGAAAAGTGCTGTTTTTGGACTCGAAAGCCCATTTTTTAAATAGGTAATTGATGCAATTGCTGAAATAACCCCCACTATTAATAGTGAATAAGCTGTGGCTATTTGTGGCGGAAATAGAAAAATATAGACCAAAACTGGCACAGTCATAATTGAGCCGCCACCGCCCAAAACACTTAATAAAATGCCGATAATAACTGCTAAAAAGTAACCTAATATTTCCATTAAGAACCTATTTTTTCTTTGATTTATCTTTTATTGAGGTAATTCCCTCTTCTCCTTTTTTTACTCCCAATTGCCTTTTCTCTTTTTACCAATTGCTTATTTTGCCTTATTTCCTTTTTTAAAAGTTACACTCACAGTTTTCAATACAAGCTATAAGCGTTGAAACCTCTTTTAATTTTAAAGAATAATAGATATTTTGGCCATCTCTTTCTGCTGATAAAATACCCTTCAACTTCATGCTTATCAAATGATGCGACAGTAGTGATTGCTCACAGTTCAATAAATTACTAATTTCTGTAACTGAAAGTTGAGGATAATTGCCTAATAAGTCGACTATTGCGAGTCGAGTTGGATGGCCTACAGATTTCAAAATAAAGGCCGCTTTCTCTAGTTTTTGAAAATTGATTTGGTATTGCTTTTCCATGAGATTGTAATTTAGATATGAACATATGTTCATATGTAAAAAGTTCCAATTTTTAAAAACAAAAAAGCAGTATGGCCTTCACCTTACTGCTTTTTCAAAACATTCTAATTTTTAGAAATTTATTCTAGAAAATATACCTCAAACCAACTTGTGCTTGCCAGCGAGATACCAAACCATTGTCGTTAAAGAAAGTGGTTTTTTGAGCTATATCAAAGCTATAAGTTGGCTTACCAGTATTGTCAACAGAAACGCCCAACGGCTGGGTAAGGTTAGTTACACCAACTATTTGACGTACGCCCCATTTGCTACTAATTAAATTTCCTGCGTTCAAAACGGTTAAAGAAGCCTGAATTTTATGCTTATTTGGCATTACAAAATCTTGTAAAACACTGATATCCAAGTTTTGGTAAGTAGGAACAGCAGAAGCATATTTTTCAGCATATTTACCTTGATTTTTACTCAAATATTTATCTTGAGCTATATAATTTTTTAATCCTGCACGTTGCGAAACAGCATCTCCATTGAAAGCCATTTGATCGATCTGTGCATTAGTAGGAATATAAAGCAGATCATTTAAACCCGAGCCATCATTATTTATATCTCCAGAATAAGTATATGAATACCTGCCTCCTGATACAATTTGGTCAAAAGCTGAAATTGTAGTTGCCATTCTTCCAGATGCATAAACAAAACGCTTTGAAATAGTGCCTACAAATCTATGGGTGTTTCCAAACGCAGATGGTGCCAAAAGAGGTGTATTGGTATGAGCCAAATTGGCAGGGTTACGATCAAAAGCATCTGACGATATTTCAGCCTGAATAGAGGCTGCATCCATTGATTTCAGATAATTATAGCCTAAACTAATATCTAAGCCTGACTCCCAAGTTTTTCTTGCTTGTAAAGTCCAATTAAATGAATAACCTAAATCTGTATTTGTGAAAACATAAGCGGTTGTTGGAGCACCAAATAATAAAGCTCTATCTGTTGATGAATTGTAAACAGGGCGAGTATCGGGTCCTGAAAGTTTTGCAGTTGGCAGCTTTAAACCATAGTTTCTTACCATCATTGCATTAATATCTTTAGTATAAATAAGGTCAGTAGTTAAAACCCAACCATTTTTCAAACGCTTATCATAACCCAAATTGGTACGCCAAACCTGAGGGAACTTGAAATCAGGATCGGTCACGCAATAGAAATAGAAGTTAGGATTAGCTACCTGGTTACCGACCCAAACCATTGGGAAGCGGCCAGTGAACACCCCTGTGCCACCTCTAATTTGCTCAGTGCGGTCGCCGTTTTTATCATAATTAAAACCAATTCTTGGTGAAATCAATGGCTTATCTGATGGTAAAACTTTACTGTCTAACAAGGTTTCTTTTCCGTCTGCGTTAAAATATTTCACTGTTGGGTCATAACAACAATTTCTTGCGATGTTTTCTTCAATTTTTGTTTTAGTATCATAATAATTAGGTTTGTCAACTCTAATACCAGCTGTTAAAGTAAATTTCGGATTAATCTGAAATTCGTCTTGAGCATATATGGCCATTTGACCCATATTTGTTTCTGCTAAAGCCCATGTTTTTTTTGAATTATTATCAGTAAAAGTTTTCTTTGCTGCATTCAAATCTGTCGTTACTGTTCCTTTTTTTACCTCAGCTAAAAATGCATCAACTGACTCAAAACCAGGCCCAAATACACCGTTATAAGCTCCTAAATTAAATGAATTATCAAACTGAAATTTTTCTACAGAAGCGCCTAAAGTAACTGTATGTTTACCCAAATAAAGGTTCAAATTATCAGTTAATTGTAATACATTTTGATCCAATCTATTATTAATTGAAAACGGCTCATGGCCGGCCACAATGTATCTAACACCATCTTTATTGATATTTATGGTTGGTACTGGTGCTGAGAAAGGGTCACGAGCATCATTAAATTGAGACACACCTACTTGTAGTTTGTTGGAGGCCTTATTTGAAAAATTTGATTTCAAATCAAACAAAAACGATTCTAATTTATTGTTGATTTGGTACCCCGAATTATAAAATTGTAGTGTTAGGAAATCGGGTCCTCGGCGGCCAATTGCCGAAGGGTGAGCTGGTTTTTGCTTAAAAGCATCTAGTGCTGAGTAAGTAAATGAAAACTTGTGTGCATCACTAATGTTCCAGTCCAATTTTAAAATACCTTTTTTACTTTCAGTTTTATGGGTATAGTTTTCATAGGCACCAGTTTCAATACCAATTTGTTTTAATGCAGTAGAAACTGATTCTAAATCGTTAGCTGTTACTCTTGAAATATTTGTTCCTGTTTCACCTGGACGTGCAGCTAAAAAGCTTGAACCTAAGTCAGACCTTTTGTCGATTTCGAAGTTGGCAAAAAAGAACAATTTATTTTTCACCAAAGGGCCACCAATAGAAAAGCCATATTGGCTTTGATTTAAATCAGGCACAAAGATATCAGCACCGCCAACTTTCTTGCCAGTCATACTTTGATTACGAAATAGGCCAAAAGCAGTTCCATGAAATTCGTTAGTACCTGATTTTGTTACCGCATTCACAGAAGCGCCAGTGAATCCTGATTGGGTTACATCATAAGGTGCAATAGCTACTTGTATTTGATCGATTGCATCTAAAGAAACAGGCTGTGCATCCGACTGGCCACCTGGTGTTGCAGCATCCAAACCAAAAGGGTTATTAAAAATAGCGCCATCCAATGAAAAGTTGTTGAATTGGCCATTTCTACCACCAAATGAATTGTTATCACCAGCCATTGGGGTTAAACGGGTAAAGTCTGATGCCGAACGAGTAATAGTTGGCAAGCTACGCAGTTGCTCAGAAGAAATATTGTTGGCAGCACCTGTACGCTGATTGTTCATAGTTGGGTCAGCCTTTACAACTACTTCGTCTAAAGTTGAACTAGCATCCATTAAAACGAAATCTTGAACTACTTTTTGTCCCAAATCCAAACGGTTTATTTCTAGTGCTCCATTTTTGAAACCCACGAAAGTAACTTGAATAGAATAAGGCCCACCAACTCTTACGTTATTGAGGCTATAACGTCCGTCGGCCCGGGTAGTCATTCCATATTTTGTGCCAGATGGCATATGAGTTGCCACTACAGTTGCGCCGGGTAAAGCAACTCCTTTATTGTCGGAAACTAAGCCTGAAATTGACGAGGTAGTTACCTGACCGAATGAATAAAAACTTAAATAAAATAAAAAAAAGAAAATGCCAGTAGATTTTCCAAAAAGTAGTAGTTTTTGTTGCATGATTCGATTGAGTTTGTTGAGAAAATTTTTTTAGAAACAATATAAAGTTGATAATTAGGTAGTTACTATCCTATATTAATATATTAACACAAAAATAATTTTTTTTTAATAATTAGTTTCTTTTCCAATGTTAAATTTTTGGTAAGTATATATAATCTTGGTAAAATGCAATTTTTAAAATAAGTAGAATCTTTTGAAAAATTTAATAATTTATTCATATTGTTAAGTTTAAAAGCAATAGAAGCTAGGTTTTAAAGCGATTTACAAATTAATCCAAAACTTGGTAACAATTTAGTAACATTAACGTAATGTAATGATAATTTTAGCGTAACATTCGGATAATAAGCTGGTAGTAATTTTGTATATCAAAAATCAAAAAAACACCAATATGTTTAAGAATCTATTAGTTTTTGCATTATTTTCGGGTATTTTCACCTTTTCATCTCAATCATTTTCCCAGTCAACAGGTACAATTAGAGGCTACATAAAAGACGCTGCTACTAAAGAGGATATCATTGGCGCTAATATATTTGTTGAGGTTGTTGCCAAAGGCGCAGCAGCAGATATCTCTGGGTTTTTCTCAGTAGGCAAACTTCCAGTAGGTACTTATAAAATACGTGTTACCTCAGTAGGTTATAAATCCAAATATGTTGAAAATGTACAAGTTTCGGCAGACAATGTAACTGAGTTGACAATTTACACAGAAAGTGAAACTGCTGTGCTTACCGAGGTTAAAGTAGTAGGTACAAAATTGACTAATACTGAGGTTTCAGTAATATCCGAAATTAAAGCTGCACAGCAAATTGTTTCCGGTATTTCAGCATCACAAATAGCTAAAACTTTAGATAGAAACGCAGCTGAAGTTGTCAAGCGTGTACCAGGAGTAACCATTTTCAACAATAGATTTATTAATATTCGTGGCTTAAATGAGCGCTATAATACAGTAATGTTAAATAACGTTTTTACTCCATCAATGGAAAACGATGTACGTTCCTTCTCATTTGATATTATTCCTTCCAATCAAATTGATAGAATATTGGTTTATAAGTCTCCAGCAGCAGAATTGCCTGGTGAGTTTGCAGGAGGAGTTGTGAAAATATTTACAAAAACAATTCCAACTGAAAACAATATCACAGTTGATTACGGGACTACTTTCCGTCAAGGAACTACATGGGATACCTATTCAGAGCCAACTCACGGCAAATCTTTTAACTTTGGTTTTAATGATGGCTTTAATGACTTGCCGAGATTTTTCCCTACTACAGCCCAAATAAAGCAATATTCAGGTGCCAACAAAAACAATGCAGCCTTAACTCAAGCTGGACAGGCCATGAACAACAGCTGGAAACCAACTACTTACAATGCTAATCCTGATCAAAGAGCTACTATTACTGGAACTTTTAAAATAATAGGCGATAAAATTCAGATAGGAAACACTACTGCAATCAACTATGCTGATACTCGTACTACTTTTGATATGACTCGTAAAGACTATGTTTACGACAAATTCAAAGTTGGAGAATATACTGTTCCAAACGATTTTCGTGATGCCAATTATACGAGATCAGTACGTTTAGGAGCCTTACACAATTGGGCGGTGAAACTAAACAATAACAATACAATTGAATTCAAAAACCTTTACAATCAGATGGCTAATAGCCAATATGTAAACAGAAATGGATTTGAGAACGGCCAAACTTGGAAAATTGCTTCTCTAGACCAAATATTCCGTGGTATGTACACAGGCCAATTGGCGGGTAAGCATACACTAGGGCAATTGGGTAATACTCAGGTGGATTGGGTAGCAGGTTATAATACTTCGTACCGTGATCAACCAGATTACAAACGTTATAAATATACAGCTGATGGCCAGTTATTAATACCGACAGGTGCTACTCAAACAGTAAACTTAGGGCGTACTAACATTATAATGAATGAAGATGCCATCACAGGGGGCGTAAATTTAATTCAAAAAATTAGCTTTTCTAAAAACGATAAAGGGGAGGTGCTAAAAGAAATGGAATTGAAAGCAGGGGTATTTTATGAGGATAAAAACAGAACTTTTACTGCGAGAAATTTAGGTTTTGTAAAAGCCAGCTCCGCTAATTTTAAAACGGAAATTGCTAGCTTACCAGTTGAACAAATATTTGCAGCTCAAAATATAAACTCAACAACTGGTGTTCAAATAGACGAGCAAACCAACGACTCCGATTCTTACAAAGCATCAAACAATTTAATGGCTGTTTATGCATCTGGTAACTACTCTTTTACAAAAAGCTTGAATTTAATCGCAGGCGTTAGAGTTGAAAACAATACGCAAAAATTGAATTCAAATAAATTGACAGGTGAGCCAATCGCTTACAACAACAAGGTAAACAGCGTATTACCTTCTGCAAACTTAACCTACAATTTCAACGAAAAGTCATTATTAAGAGCTGCATTTGGCAATACTATCAACAGGCCTGAATTTAGAGAGATTGCTCCCTTCTCATTCTATGATTTCGTAAACAACCGTGTTATTATTGGCAATGAGAAATTGAAAAATGCGGAGGTTTCGAATTTCGATTTGCGATATGAATTTTATCCAACTCCTTCTGAGGTAATTAGTATTGCTGGTTTTTATAAAGACTTTAAAAACCCAATTGAAATAATTTTTGATGACCCTTCAAATCCTGATTTGACATTTAATAATGCTCAAGAAGCCTTCAGCACGGGTTTAGAACTTGAAGTTAGAAAATCATTTGACAAACTTTCAAGTAATTTCTTAAACAAATTTAATGTAGTGTTCAATTCGGCATTCATTTATTCAAGAGTGAAATTGGATAAATCGGTAGCCTCAACACAATCAGATAATCGTCCGCTTCAAGGCCAATCGCCTTATATAATAAACCTTGCTTTGAACTATCAAGATATCAAGAAAAACCTTCAAATTGGCCTACAATACAATGTGATTGGTAAGAGAATATATGCGGTAGGTAGCAACTTTGGTACGGTTTATCCTGACTGGTATGAAATGCCTCGTAATGTGGTTGACCTTACTTTTTCTAAAGGAATTAATAAAAGAGTAATTATAAAAGGCGGTATCAATGACCTTTTGAACCAAAGTAATAACATTCTGCAAGATGGTAATTTGGATGGAAAATACAACAAAAATATCGACCAAATTATTCAATCATTCAAGCCTGGTACAACCTATTCTTTAGGTTTAACCTATTCGATATTTACCAGATAATATATAATACACCAATCGATAATAATAATTAAATCAATCTAAAAAAATTAAACATTAACGATTAACAAAACAAAAATGTCACATTCACAGAATCCTGAGGAGACTCAAAAGAAAAAATCACCGTTTAGCGCTATTAAATTTATAGCTGCAACATTTGCAATTGCAATCTCTCTTTTTTTTAGCTCATGTAAAGAAGATGAGGTTATAGTTTATCCAATACCAACCGTTTCGCTTGTGGGAAGTCTTTCTGGCTTACCTGGTACGGTGGTTACTTTAAAAGCCAGTATTAATGCACCTGCAGGATTAAAAACTATTACCGTTTTGAAAAACGGGGCTGCTTTTGATAGCAAGTCTTATGCCGGAGAAACTGCCATTGAGTATACAAAAGATTATACAATTGAAGCAATTGGCACTCCTGTAAACTTTACGATAGTTGCTATTGACAAAGAAAATCAGGCATCTGAATTGGTACTATTACCTGTAGCAATTACGGCAATTCCACCAAAAACAATAGTAGAAGTAAAAGGGACCTTAGAAGGAAACATCTCTTGGACAGCCGATAAAATATACAAATTAGTTGGTTTTGTACGTGTAGGTGAAGATGCTACTGCTGCTGGTTCACCAACGAAAACGGGCGTTTTAACTATTGCCCCAGGTACTTTAATTATTGGTGATAGAGCCACAAAAGGCACATTAATTATTCAAAGAGGAAGTAAAATTATTGCAGAAGGTACAGCTGCTAACCCTATTGTTATGACTTCGGAGCGTAAAATTGGTGAGCGTGAGCCAGGTGACTGGGGTGG
>JANMZR010000135.1:0-3309 GCA_031383555.1 Cytophagaceae bacterium
CACACCTGATACCCGACACCTGATACCCGACACCTGATACCTGATACCCGACACCCGACACCTGATACCCGACACCTGATACCTGATACCTCACACCTGATACCTGATACCCGACACCCGATACCCCAAACCTAAACAAAAAACGACCTATTCCATTCATTTTCACTATTTTCTAAAGTTTCGTATGTGCCTTCAGCGTTAATTTTACCATCTTTTAAAATGACAATTCTATCACCGGTAAGTTTGGCACAGGCCATATCGTGTGTGATAATTATTGAAGTAGCTTTGTATTTCTTTTGAATAGACAATATAAGATCACTTATTTCTCGAGAAGTGATTGAATCTAAGCCAGTTGTGGGCTCGTCATACAATATTATTTCGGGTTTAAGTATTAAGGTACGTGCCAAACCAGCCCTTTTTCTCATACCTCCTGAAAGCTCGGAAGGCATTTTATCTATCGCTTCCATTAATCCTACACTACTCAAAATTTCCTCAATTTGTTCATTTTCTTCTTTATCATTAATATCCTTACTATGCCTTTTCAATACAAATGAAAGATTTTCACGTACCGTCATTGAGTCATATAAAGCAGAATTTTGAAAAAGAAAACCGATTCTTAACCTTATTGTGTTAAGTTCTTTTTCTTCCAATTTGGTAATATCTGTGCCAAATATCTTTATTTCACCCTTTTCAGGAATACATAAGCCCACGATACATTTTATTAAAATTGATTTGCCCGAACCTGATTTCCCAAGCACTACCAAATTTTCGCCACTTATAAGATTTAAATCGATTCCATTCAAAACGTCCTTTGTTCCGAATGATTTATAAAGGCCAATAATATCAATCACATGAGAGGGAGCATACTCTTTCTCAGTTTTTATACCATTAAGTTCTTCAGTTAATTCCATTGTTTTTTAAGTTTGGGCAAAAAAGCCAAGCAATTTTTTTACATGTATTATATTTGGCTAAAAGAAAAGGTCAGTAATTTGAACCGCCAGCATATCAATAATAAAAATAGTAAGTGATGCTACTACTACTGCCGAATTAGCTGCTTTGCCTACACTTTCAGTACCATTTGCAGCTGTATATCCCTTAAAACAGCCTATCATACCTATAAAAAAGCCAAAGAATATAGTTTTTATAGTAGCAGGAAAAATATCTATAAAGTCCAATGATTCAAGCACTTGACCTGAGTACCGTACAATATTTACATCATTATGGATATTTACACCCAAAAAACCTCCAATAATGCCAATTCCATCAGCAAAAAATACTAAAATTGGAACCATTAAAGTAGTTGCCAATATTCGAGTTACTACTAAATATTTAAATGGATTTATGGCCGATACCTCCATTGCATCTATCTGTTCAGTAACTTTCATTGAGCCAAGTTCGGCACCAATTCCTGAGGATATTTTGCCGGCACAAATCAACGCTGTAATAACTGGCGCTATCTCTTTTATTAACGACAAGGCCACCATACCAGGTAGTAAACTCTCTGCCCCAAAATCGGCAAATGTAGGCCTACTTTGTAACGTGAGCACAAGGCCCATTATAAAACCGGTAATCCCTACCAAAGGCAATGATTTATAACCAATTAAATAACATTGCCTAAAAAATTCTTTTATTTCGAAAGGTAGAGCAAATAATTCTCGAAAAAACCTATTTGTAAATTGAGCTATATGGCCCACTTCGGTAAAAAATTCCATGTTCTATAATTATTTCAACCTTTTATATTCGAAAAAAAGACCTAGAAATTTTGAAATCACCTAGGTCTATTTAACAATAACAATAATTTTTATTTTGGATCAATCGGAAAGCTAATTCCCAACTTAAAGGTTATCGCCGAATTATGCTCAATGCTTGACTCCGATTTTGTAATATCTGTGAAACTTGCACCATAGCCCATATCAAAATTTAACCAAGTACGTGATTTGAGCAGGTAATTAAAGCCCAAACCAAATTGACCGCCAACATCTTGTTTTTTATATGGATTAATACCATTTTCTAATAAATCATTTTTGTTACCATCAATGGCACTTAATAATCTGCCGACATAAGGTCCAGCGTATATTTTTGGTCGAAATTTATCCCCAGCATCACCAAAATAGTATACTAATGAAATAGGTAATTGCAGATAGTTTAGCGTACTTGTCGCATTGTTTATCGTATATTTTGAGCCCAATTGAGAAAAAAGTAACTTGGCACTAATGCCAACGTGCTCATTTACACTGTAGTTTGCCAAGGCTCCTATTGACATACCAACAGTGCTTTTTGAATTTGGGTTTTCTGTAAATTTTGAAATATTTATGCCAGCCACAGGACCGATCGATAGCGTTTGCGCATTAATAAGAGAAATGCTTCCAATGATGAATGCACTTAATAGTGTAATTTTCTTAAACATGATTTTTTTTATTTAAATGATATAAATTATATACAAAGGTGGGACTATTTGAATGGCTCCTGTTGTATAATATTTTATTAAAATTGTAGAATTCACACATTTTTAATTTGGTAAAAAAAAATGAAAATAAGAAATGCTTTGCAAGACTTTATGGTGCAAAAAAAGCACTTCAAAATGAAGTGCTTTTTAAATTAATCCCTAAACCTTTTTTTAACCTAAACTTTTATTTCATAGTGGCCTTCGCCCTTGAATTACTCGTAATAAAATAACAACTATTGCTATTCCCAACAGCAAATGAATTAAGCCGCCAACGCCATAGCCAACAAAGCCAATTAGCCAACCAATTACTAATATTACTGCGATTATGTATAATAAGTTTCCCATGATTATTTTGTATTTTATATGTGATCTTAAATAAGATTAAAGTATCAATATCAACAATAAAATAATGATTATAATCGCCCCAGTTGTCAAATAAACACCCCCGTTCAAGTCGGCCAAATTGGTATTAATACTTTTTACTTCCTTGCGTAAAGCCTTTTTTTCAGTTCTTGTCATCATGGTTTTGTCCATGTCCTTTATTTCAACAAGTCTGTCTGTCATTACTTTAGCCTCTGCCGATTCTGTAGCATTTAAGATTTTTTTAGTTTCTTTAGCAGCATTCATTTGAAATGGAATTGCTGCTAAAAGCATTAATAGGAAAATAGTGTTTTTAATTAAATTTTTCATTGTTTCGTTTTTTAAATTTGTGTATTAATTACTGAAACAAAGGTCAATATTGGTGCATTAAATATGTTATAGAATTATTGCAATGATTTATAAAATTCACACATTACCATTATAATAAATCATTGCAATAATTCTATAACATATTTAATGCACCAATATTGACCTTTGTTTCA
>JANMZR010000177.1:0-7416 GCA_031383555.1 Cytophagaceae bacterium
CATTCATCAATCGCTTACGTTGCTTCAAAAGCAATTAGAGAAGTTGGGTAGTTCATTGTTAGTGTTGTGTGGCAATCCAATCGAAATTTTTAAAAAGTTAAATCCCAACGCGATATACGCCAATCATGATTATGAGCCAGCAGCAATCATTCGAGATAAAAGTGTGGCGGATGCAATGGTTAAATCAAAAATTGAATTTAAAACATTTAAAGATCAGGTGATTTTTGAGAAAGAAGAAGTTTCAAAATTTATATGTCGAAAATTTTATCGCTTTTTTGTAAATTATGATATTACAGACGAAATAGAGCGAAACATAATATTGCCTTTGGCTGCTATTTTCAGAGCTAATAATTATGAAGTTCTCCCAGTTTTGAAAACATTATTTGGCAGTAAACACTTTTTTGATAGTGAAAACATTGGTTCAATGATAAAAAGCCCAATTGATTTTTATGTAGGAATGATTAGAGAAATGGAGCCAGATTTCCCCCAAGAAACTAGAATATACTCCTATTTCATGGAAGATAGCCGTAAGTTATTATCTTATATGCAACAGCATTTACCAGACCCTCCAAATGTGGCAGGCTGGCCGGCCTATTACCAAAGTCCTATTTATGGAAGGTCATGGATAAACTCAGAAACGCTGAAAATAAGAGCTTCTTTCACTCAATCATTTATCGATAAAAACGCTAAACAAAGGTATGTTAGCGTTGGGTTGGATTTAATAAAATATTCTTCAAAAATAGATGGCGTTTCAAACCCTGTTAAATTCATAGAAAATGTATTGAAATATACTATTTCCTTGGAGCCTACCAAAGAGTATAAAACGTTTTTAAAAAAAATATTGCTATCAAATCAGGAAAACGACTATTATTGGACCGATGCATGGGAAGCACATAAATTTAAACCCGATGATGAAAGTTTGAGAAATATTGTTGAAATAAGGTTATCACAATTTTATAAAAGTATTTTACAAATAGAAGAATATAATTTGCATTAGTTATAGCAATTTGTTTTAAAAAGTAGAAATTGACTAAAGTATGAATAGAAGAAGTTTCATATCCAAAACTGCCCTTGGCCTAGCGAGTCCGTTGGTATCCAATGCTTATGGTGGTTCTGAGAAATTAAGTCATATTTTAAGTGCAGCTATTAATTCAGTTGAGTTGGCAAATGACCATGTGCTGGTGCTTATTCAACTCGCAGGTGGAAATGACGGCCTCAATACAATAATCCCATTAGAAACATTTGGTAATTTATGGGCCGCAAGAACAACAATTATTGTACCCGATGATAGATTTCTGGCATCAAAAAAATCTAAATTTATTGCCTTTCACCCTGCTATTGAGGGAATTAGGAATCTGTTTGATGAAAATAAAGTTAGAATTGTAAATAGTGTTGGTTACCCAAATCCAGATTTTTCACATTTTAAATCGACCGACATTTGGATGTCAGGTTCTAATTCAAATGAAACACTTTTAACTGGTTGGATGGGGCGATATTTATCTTCTCAATACTCCAATTACCCAGGAAATTATCCCAATGAGGCCTTTCCTGACCCTCCTGCAATAGTTACAACTTCAGTTTTACCTTTATTATTACAAGGCCCTTCATCTAACTTTGGAGAAGTAGTAATAAATCCTTCGAATAATTACCAACTTTACGACAATAAGTTGCCATTTGTTTCATCTGGAAAAGCTGCAAAAGAGCTAGAATTTTTACGGCAATCCGGCAGTCTATCCAATCAATATTCTGGAAAAATCTTTGAAAGTGCAGCAAAAGTAACCCAGCAAAAGTCGTATCCTGACACAAATATTGCCAGCCAATTAAAAAATATTTCCAAACTGGTGGCCAGCGGTGTAAAAACAAAAATATATATCGCTTCATTATCAGGTTTTGACACACATGCCAACCAAGTTGACAGAGCAGAACCTTGGAAAGGTGTTCATGCCAATTTACTTAAAGAGCTGTCAGAGGCAATTGTCGCTTTTCAGGCTGATATGAAGTTTTTAGGTATTTCAAAAAGAGTAATTGGCGCTACCTTTTCCGAATTTGGCCGTAGGGTAGGAAGTAATGCAAGCCTTGGCTCTGACCATGGAGCAGCTGCACCAATGATTATTTTTGGAGATCAAGCACTTGGGGGTGTATTAGGTGATAACCCACGAATTGAGCAATATGCCAACCCAAATACAAATATTCCAATGCAGGTCGATTTTCGTTCGGTATTTGCCTCTTTGCTTAAAGACTGGTTTTGTGTAAACCAAAATATATTGGAAACGGTATTTATGAATAATTTTCAGTATCTCCCATTGGTTGCTAACCTCGACTGCCTTGGCATAACAAGTACCGAAGAAGTAGATGATAATCTCATTAATAGTTATAAACCCGACAACAATTCAAATACTCAAAAAATTCTATCATCAGAAACTACACTTAAAGACGCCAATCGGTTAAAATTGTATTCAAATCCATTTCATAACTCATTAAAACTAGAGTTTGAATCGCATGGAGGCTATTGTATGCTGCATATTTTCGATTCTTTAGGCCGACAAATAGCTGTTATCAATGAAGGAATTTTCCCTCGAGGTTATTATAAAGCCACATTTGATGGTGAATTTTTACCAGACGGGCATTATCATGTACGCTTCCAAAATAAATCATTTCAAAAAGTACTTAACGTTATAAAGGCAAGTAAATAAAGCTTTTATATTTGAATTATTAATGATAAGCCCCTCTCTTAAAATTCTGCTTTTTCTTTTATTTAGCTATTCATTATTCATAGTTTACAACCAATTTACCTTTTTTGCGCTTTCTTACGATGAGAGTTTATTCATTAATGCAGCCATTGGAAAAGACGAAGTAACCTTTATCTATAAGCATTGGCATGGCATTCCAATAATGGTAATGGATTACATAGGTGCCTTAAAATCATGGCTTTACATACCTATTTTCAAATTATTTGGTGTAAATATTTATAGCATTAGAGTTCCGATGGTAATTTTAATGTATATCAATTTTTACCTAATTTATATAATCACACTTAAATACTTTGATAAACTAATAGCCATTGCCCTAGTTTTACTTCTATTTACAGATTTTACATTTATTAATCTCCATAAAATTGACCATGGGCCTAATGCTTTAGAAACTTTTATAAAACTATTATGTATTTATTTTATTAATAAAAAACAAAAACCACTAAATACTTTCTTAGTTTTCAGTTTACTTACAATCGGTATTTTCAATAAGTTAAATTTTATATGGTTTATTAATGCCCTATTTGGAGTCTATTTTATCAGCTCTTTAAAACAAAATTTGCAAATTGAAGGCAATATTTGGGGGCGTTTTTTCGAAAAAAAATTCGTTTTAAATTGTTTCTTGTATCTGTTTTTATTGATTCTTTTTATTATAATTTTAAAAATTCAAAATATAAATCCGAGTACACCTTCGCAAATTAATGAAGTTATAACTCACTTCATTTACCAATTCAATCATTTGATTTTTGTTCTAATTAACTTAAGGTATGAGTATGTGCTTGGCTGGAATTCAGAATATCCTTTTACCTTTATTTTCGCAAAAATTACACTTCTTTCAATAATAATATTAAATATTTTCTGGTTATTCAAAAAACCAAAATATTTACAAAATACTCATAATCAATTATTTATACTTGTTTCATTATTAGCCATTCAACTTTTTCTAACAAAAGAAGCAACAAATATTTGGCATGATTTAATGCTTTATCCATTTATTCAACTGTTAATTATTAGTACGATTTTCATATTATGGGGCAAAAATTCAAATAATACTAAAGTCATTTTTAGTAGCTTTATTGGAATTTGGTTGTGCTATAATATATTTACCTATTATAATTTTCAACAAAAAATAAATGAGAAATGCAATTACTGGTTGTATGATCCAACCATAAATAAATTAATTGATTATACTCAAAATAGACCAGAAAAAACTATAATTTCATTGGGGGCTGGCATTCATTCTCAACTTTTGGTTTTAGATAAAAAAGATAAAAAATACATTGAATTAATTGCTAATAATTCCAACTCTGATTTTAATGGGATATTAGCATCTAATAAAATTATCAATTTTGAAAATGTATTAATAGTTGAAAATCTGAATTCAAACCTAGATATGAATAGAACACATTATATGGAATTGGAGAAGATAGTTAAAGCTAAAGGCTTATTTATGAACGAAGTAACCACCATAAATGATGGATGCGAAAAGCCCCTTTACATTATTTTTAAAGCTTCAAAGTAACTAGATTAAAATTCGACCGTCTTCCATAACTAACTTTCTATCAGCCATATTAGCTAAGTTTTGATTGTGAGTTACAATCACAAAAGTTTGGTTAAAGTCGTCACGAAGTTGAAAGAAAAGCTCATGCAATTCATTTGCATTTTTACTATCCAGATTGCCGGAAGGTTCGTCTGCAAATACAATTTCGGGATCGTTCATTAAGGCTCTAGCAATAGCCACACGTTGTTGCTCACCACCAGATAGTTGTGAAGGGGTATTTGAAAATTTGCCATCCAATCCCAATTTTTTCAATAAAAAATCGGCTCTTAATTGAGCATCCTTTTCATTTATTCCTTTTATATAAGCAGGCATGCAAACGTTTTCTATTGCAGTAAACTCTGCAAATAGATTATGGAATTGAAAAATAAAGCCTAGTTTTTGATTCCTAAAATTGGCTAATTCTTTTTCTGAAAGTTCGAAAACATTGTTTTCGTTAAGTATTACTTGGCCCGAATCTGGTTTATCTAAAGTACCAAGTATTTGCAAAAGTGTTGATTTACCTGCTCCTGAAGCCCCAACTATTGAAACAACCTCTCCTTTTTTAATAATAAGATCAATACCTTTTAGCACTTCTAAAGCACCATACTTTTTTTTGATATCTTTTGCGATTAGCATTTTTTGTTAATTAAATTTATTTTAATTACCCGTAATTGAAATCAAATATAGATTAAACTTTCAAAAATTACTAAAATAAATCAGTCATAAATGCATTCAATTGATTATTTTTGTATAGCTTATCAAAATCATTTTCGAGTTTTATAATAATTAAATTTCCCAAAAAATAATAATGAATATTCACGAATACCAAGGCAAAGAAATTATAAAAAGTTATGGTGTGCGCATACAGGAAGGCATAGTTGCTGATACTCCGGCGATGGCAGTAGAAGCGGCTCGACAGCTAACCGCACAAACAGGTACCAAATGGCATGTAATAAAAGCACAAATTCATGCTGGTGGCAGAGGTAAAGGTGGTGGTGTTAAGTTAGCAAAAAGTTTAGATGAAGTAAGAGAGAAATCGAAGCAAATACTTGGTATGCAGCTTATTACACACCAAACTGGACCTGAAGGTAAAAAAGTAAATAAAGTTTTAATAGCTGAAGACGTTTACTACCCAGGTGTATCGGAGCCAAAAGAATATTATGTTTCAATATTGCTTGACAGAGCCAAAGGTTGCAATGTTATAATGGCCTCAACTGAAGGTGGTATGGATATTGAAGAGGTAGCAGCCCATACCCCAGAAAAAATAATTAAAGAGTGGATATCACCTGCAGTAGGTTTGCAGCCATTTCAAGCAAGAAAAGTTGCATTTGCCTTAGGTTTAGAAGGTGAAGCTCATAAAGAAATGGTGAAATTTATTGGTGCACTTTACCGAGCTTATGTTGATACTGATTCATCAATGTTTGAAATTAACCCAGTTCTAAAAACTTCTGATAATAAAATATTGGCAGTTGACGCTAAGGTAAATTTAGACGAAAATGCACTTTTCCGTCATAAAGAATTTGTGGCCTTAAGAGACATTACGGAGGAGGATCCGTTGGAAGTAGAAGCTGGTGAAAACGATTTGAATTATGTGAAATTGGATGGTAATGTTGGCTGCATGGTTAACGGAGCGGGTTTAGCGATGGCCACCATGGATATTATCAAGCTTTCAGGCGGTGAACCCGCCAACTTTCTTGATGTTGGGGGTGGGGCCAATGCAAAAACGGTAGAGGCTGGTTTCAGAATAATATTGAAAGACCCAAATGTGAAAGCAATTTTGATTAATATTTTTGGCGGAATTGTGCGTTGCGATAGAGTAGCCACTGGTGTCGTAGAGGCATACAAAAATATTGGTGAAATCAGGGTTCCAATTATAGTGAGACTTCAAGGTACAAACGCAGAAGAAGGTGCAAGAATAATCGATGAATCTGGCTTAAAAGTATACAGTGCAGTAGTGCTAAAAGATGCTGCTCAAAAAGTTACTGAAGTGCTTGCAAGTGTTGCTTAAAATAAAACTTATTACTAAAAAAGAGGTGCTTTTATGGAAGGCATCTCTTTTTTAGTTTATTATTACCCCTACTCCAATCCAAAACATTATTTAATAAATTGATTTTTATGCCAAAAATACGGTCATTTTACAGACTACTATTCTTTTGTAATTTATTATTTTTAGCATACTATTTAATACTAGGCTATTATAATCAACCCGCCACAGACGATTATTGTGTAATTGCTGCACAAAACACATATGGTTTCAACAGCCCAATAACGTATTGGTATAAATTTTGGAATGGTCGAATTTTACCTCTGTATCTCACCAATATATTCCTCACCATTTTTCAAAAAACGGGTACTACTATTTGGTTTACAATATTTTTGATTGTTGGATATGTGTTTTCAATTTATCGAATATTGAAAATTTTAATCGAAAAAAATATTGTAACAACCAATAAAAATACTTTTATTATTTTAAATATTGCAGCATTTATTTTCAATGTATTCGTCTATAATAATTTCAAATTCAATACATTTTTTTGGCTTAACGCTTCTACAATGTATTTTGGAGGAATTTTGTTTTTTTTAATCGGATTTGGAGAAATTATTGCCACAAAAAAAAGCTGGTTTACAATTCCTTTAATAATTTTTTCATTTGTTTATGCTGGTTTTTCTACCGAAAACCATGCTTTAGTGATGGCTTTATTCATGATTGGAGCAATATTTTTAAAATTAGTATTCAAAATCAAGTTAAATTATGATTTGAATTTCAAATTTTATTTAGGTGCAATTTCAATTCTAGTTTCATTTATAATATTAATACTCGCACCAGGAAGCCAACATAGAATTTCTAGTGATTCAGTAAATATTGCTAGCAGTTCACAATCAATATTTCTATTTCAATTTGGTAAAAACTTCATTTTCAAGTATTTACTGCTTATTGGAGAAATATTATTAATGTATTTGCCTTTTTTACTTTTATTAATACCAATAATTATTACTGCTCTATCTGATCAAATAAATCGAATAAATACATTTCCTAAAATCAATAAATTCACCTTCCTAATCACTACAATTACAACAATTCTGTTAATAGGAACAGCAATTGCGCCAACAATTTATATATTTGGC
>JANMZR010000180.1:0-3162 GCA_031383555.1 Cytophagaceae bacterium
GATTTGAAATGGGAAGAAACCACACAATCTGATATTGGATTAGATCTTGGTTTCTTATCAAACAAACTTAATGTAACAATCGATTATTACAATAGAAATAGCGATGGCCTTTTAATTGACGTTCTTTTACCAACATCCACAGGCTTAGGTAATGCTTATGCACCAGCCAGAATACCACTTAATGCAGCTTCTGTTGTAAACAAAGGGCTAGAAGTGGCAGCAACATTTAAAAATAAAGCTGGTAATTTTAGTTATTCAGTTAGCGGAAACGTATCGTTTAATAATAATGAGGTTACTACCTTAGGTACCTCTGGAGCCGTGCCAATAAGAGGTGGCTCATTTAATGATGTAGCCTCAATGACTAAAACAGATGTGGGCACACCTATCGGGGCATTTTGGGGTTATAGAAAAGACCATGTGGCAATTGATGCTGCTGATGTAAATAAATATAATGAAAAAGCTAAAGCTGCAGGCAAAACAGAATACCAAGAAGGTTTAAAACCCGGCGATTTGATTTTTAAAGACCTTAATGGCGATGGAATTGTAGACGAAAAAGACCAGGAGTTTTTAGGCAGTCCGATGCCAAAAGTACAATATGGGGCTAATCTAAATTTTGGTTATAAGCAATTCGACTTGATGCTGGGAATTACTGGGGTATCTGGTGTTGAAATCATAAACTCAACAATCTACTTTTTGGAGGGTACTAATAAGGTATTCAACCATGGAGTTGGTGTATTAGATAGGTGGAAAAAACCCGGAGATATAGCCAAAAATCCAAAAGCAAATCAAGGGGCAAATGGTAACTTAAACTTAAGGCCTTCTGATAGGTATGTTGAAGACGGCAGCTACATGAGATTCAGAAACATAACCTTGGGTTATAACTTGCCAAAACTAAAAGGAGCTATTGGAAACGTGCTGCAAAGTGCACGAATATATGTTACACTTCAAAACTTTTTGACAATCACTAAATATTCAGGTTTAGACCCTGAAGTACTTTCAAATGGCAATAGTGATTCTGACGTATTATTTTCAAGAGGGCTAAATTCATATTCCCCACCAATCCCCAAAATGACTATGCTTGGTATAAACATTGGCTTTTAGATAAAGCTATTTTAGAAATTATTTAAAAAAAATTGGTAAAATTTAAAAATACAGAAAAATGAAAAAAATAGTTTTTTATTTAATAATAATGGGTAGTATGCTATGTACCTTCAGTTGTAAAGAAGATATACTTGACATCAAAAATGAAAACTCATACAACGATGTTTCTTATTTCAAGGAGCAGCCTCAGTTCAACGAAGCCGTTGTAGCCACTTACGCCACTTTATTGCAAAATGGCTTATATGCACGAGATTGGTATTTTACATTTGATTTAATGGGCAATGATGCCGAGCGAGCCGATGCACTTTTGGGTGATTTGCAGCAAATGTCGGAGTTTACCTATGGCACCGCACAGCCTCAAATGTCACAAACTTGGCTTACTCTTTATAGATTAGTGTTTAGGTCAAATGTAGTTTTAGATAAAGTTGGCAAATGGGAGCCAACTAAGGAAAGCGACAAAAAATTTAAAATTCAATATCTCGCTGAGGCAAAGTTTCTTAGAGCGTTTGCCTATTTAAATATAGTAAGTCTTTGGGGCAGGGCACCCTTGAAGAAAAGTTTGGCAGACAATCAAAATTTTTACGATAAAAGAGCAAGTAAGGAAGAAATTTGGGCATTAGTGGAATCAGACCTAAAGGAAGCCGTTGCTGGCTTGCCTATAAAGCATGAATCTAGCCAATTGGGCAGAGCAACAAAAGGTGCCAGTGTGGCTTTATTAGGCAAAGCGTACCTTTATCAAAAAAAATATGCGGCTGCCGAAACTCAGTTTATAAGCCTTACTTCAGGGTCTTTTGGTTATAAATTAAACCCAAGTTATGAAAATCAGTTTTCAACAAAAAATAGTGGAAGTGATGAGTCCATTTTTGACATTCCTCATCGCTGGTTTGGTTGGGGCACCAATGGAGCAAATGCCTATTATATGTTTGGTGGGCAAGAGGCTTGGGGCGGACAAACCACTCATACAGGTCGTTTTCAAGAATATGGCTTTAATGATTGGAATAACGTATTCGTGTCTGATGCATTAGTAGCTGCCTATACTTATAAGGATGAAAAAGGGTCGAAATATATTGACCCACGTGCCAAAATGGTATTTTATGGCGATGCCGCCTCTGGAGCCGATGTAGATTTTTGTAATAATTGTGCAGGAGGGAAAAAGGAATATCCATTTGTAAGTGCGGGCTACAAATGGAAAAAATATTGCTCTTATGAAGACGTTGAAAAAAGCGACGCCCCCACTTCTGAAATTAATTCACAGGTAATTAGGTACTCTGATGTGCTGTTGATGCTTGCTGAAGCCAAAATATTTCAAAGTAAAATAGGAGAAGCTTTACCATTAATCAATCAGGTAAGAAGACGTGTTGGAGCTTTTGAATATTCCACATTGGGTGGACAAGACAATGCTGTAAAACTATTGCAACAAGAGCGTCAATTGGAGCTTTCAGGCGAGCAAGTGCGCTATTTCGACATGATCAGATGGGGAAAATATATACTTACAATTAATGCTGAAAAAAATGCGGTTATTTTCAAATACCCGACTTTAAAGAAAGACCCAGCACAAGCAAAACATGTTTTATGGCCAATTCCGCAATCCGAAAAGGATTCAAACCCAACCATAAACGCCGATGTATCAAACGGTTGGAACTAATAAGCCTGAGTTCGATTAATAATATAGGTATTACAGGGTTTAGAGTGGAAGACTAGTTAGATTTCTCGCCAGCTTTGCGGCTCGAAATGACAAAAGAAGTCCCAGCGTTGTCCTTTCGACTCGGGGTAGCCTGAGGAGAAATTTAAAATAACTCACTTTTAATATGTTTCCACTCTAAATCCTGTAATTCCATAATATATAAATTTCAAGAGGTAGATTTTCTTACAGAAACTTACAAAAAGACCTTTAATTTTTAGTGAAAAAATAGTAATATTCTGTTTAATTTCGTATATTTAAGTTCTTGAAATTCAAATATTTAACGAAATAAAACATGAATATTACTAAAGACAAAATTACTGAAATATTTTATTTGGCAGACGAATTTTGTAATAATTTTAACTAAAGTTTCGGAGTTG
>JANMZR010000198.1:0-1565 GCA_031383555.1 Cytophagaceae bacterium
GTTTAAGAATGTTTGTATTTAATCCTGAAAAAGTAAAAAACACAGGCAGCAGCACAATAACAGTAAGATCCTTTATTCTCATGGAAATTGCTTCTATAAAGAATCCTTTACGCGGCAATGCCAATCCAAAAATAAAGCCGCCGAAAACGGAATACAAGCCAAGACTATCTGTTATTAATGCGGAAACCAATAACAATAAAAATACAATACCAAATCGTATTGGAGTCAGATCTTCAAAAGTATGAACCTTAACTGCAATCTTATTCAACATAGGACGCACAACATAAAAAATCAGGAATATAAATACTGCAACACCTATAATCATTACAAGTATCCCTGAATACTCTTTAGTAGTACACATAATTGTTACAACACCAAGAAAAATCCAGCTTATTACATCCTGAATACTTGCAGACAGCATCGATAAAACACCCAGCCGGGTATTTATCAGATTTCTTTCCTGTAATATCCGGGCCAACATGGGAAAAGCAGTAATTGCCAAAGCCGTACCTAAAAATATAAACAATGAAATTTTATCAATATGCATTTTATTGATTTCATCGTTGAAAATCAATGCTGATACACCGCCAAAAATAAACGGAACTACTATAGCAGCAATTGACAATGCTGTTGCATCTTTCAGTGTCTTCCGGGTAAATAAGCTTAAGTCCAATTCGGCCCCGACAAGAAACATATATATAGAAAGTCCAAGATTGCTTATAATAAAAAGTGTAGGCATAATTTCCTTTGGAAAAACAAAAGCAGAAATTTCAGGAGCGAAAAACCCAAATACGGTTGGCCCTAAAAGAACGCCTGCAATCATCTCACCTACTACGGATGGCTGACCAATATATCTTATAAGTCTTCCAATAATCTGAGCCATTACAATAATGACGATTAACGCTGTCATTACTTTTATAAACAATGCCAAATTTGCCATAGAATTATTTAAGATTCAAATATAATGGAATAGTCTCATTTTACAAATAATGAAGGGGTTGATTATTTCATATTAACCTATTCAGTCGAATTCCCTACATAAAAAATAATTTTGCCCTAAATTTGCTTTTCTAATAAATTTTTATCTACATTTATTATAACATTTAGAGATTTTTTAATTATACACCATTTAGTTTTTAAAATTGAAATATGATTATACAATTGTTTTGTTAACTATTAAAAACATAAAACCATGAAACCATTTTTTACATTCTGCCAAAAAATTCTTCTCTTCACTTCTCTTCTTTTCTCTTCTCTAGATTCCTATTCTACTGAAACTCCTGCTATCCTTAGGGAGTGGGCAGCCTATTCAGGAATTTCCGATTCCACTTTTAAAACACCTGTCCTAACAGAAAACGATTATACGTATGTTGCCACAGTTGAAGAAAATACAGTTTCCGGAGCGGACATTGTAATCATAAAGTACAACAATTATGGTATTGTAAGCTGGAAACAGCCCTGGACAGGCGCAGGCTTTGGCCGCGATCAGGCTGCTGATATGGTAATGGATTCTTTGTATCTTTATATTTGTGGTACTACGTTTTCGTCTGCCACAAACTTTGATT
>JANMZR010000387.1:0-25155 GCA_031383555.1 Cytophagaceae bacterium
TGAATTTTATTATATGTATCAGCTAAAAAAAAAATATATTAAAGAATAAAAAACTTTTTAAATTTAATATTTACTTTAATTATTTCTATAAAAAAGCCCCAAATCATAAAATCTGAGGCTTTTCTAATTTCTAATTTCAGACTTATAATTTTAGTACCTATAAGTATCTGATTTGAAAGGTCCATCAACAGAAACTCCAATATATTCAGCTTGGTCTTGCTCCAATGTTTCTAATTTTACACCAATATGGCTAAGGTGTAAGCGAGCTACTTTCTCGTCCAAATGCTTAGGCAAGACATACAATTGTTTTTCATAATTGTCTGTGTTTAACCAAAGTTCTAATTGTGCTAAAGTTTGGTTACAGAATGAGTTAGACATCACAAAAGAAGGGTGACCCATTGCACAACCTAAGTTCACCAAACGACCTTCAGCTAAAATGATAACTTCTTTACCATCAATAGTATACATATCAACTTGTGGCTTTATTTGCTCTTTGGTCGATCCAAAAGTACTGTTCAACCAAGCCATATCAATCTCATTATCAAAGTGCCCAATATTACAAACGATGGCCTTGTCACGCATTGCTCTGAAATGGCGCTCACGTATAATTCTTAGGTTACCAGTGGCCGTTACAAAAATGTTTGCACGGGTGGCTGCCTCGTCCATTGTAACTACCTCAAAGCCATCCATGGCAGCTTGCAAAGCACATATTGGGTCTATTTCAGTAATTAATACTCTGCAACCAGCTCCACGAAGTGACTCTGCAGATCCTTTTCCAACATCTCCATAACCAGCTACTACTGCTACTTTACCAGCCAACATCAAGTCAGTAGCACGACGAATCGCATCAACCAAACTTTCTTTACAGCCATATTTGTTATCAAACTTACTTTTTGTTACTGAGTCATTTACGTTTATAGCTGGCAAATACAAAGTGCCATTTTTCATTCGCTCATACAAACGATGTACACCTGTAGTAGTTTCTTCAGAAAGACCTTTAATGCCTGAAATTAATTCTGGATAATTATCAAAAACCATATTTGTCAAGTCACCGCCGTCATCTAAAATTAAATTTAAAGGCTGGTGATCTTCTCCAAACCATAAAGTTTGCTCAATACACCAGTTAAATTCTTCTTCGTTCATACCTTTCCAAGCATAAACTTGAATGCCTGCTGCTGCAATGGCTGCTGCTGCATGGTCTTGTGTTGAGAAAATATTACAAGAACTCCAAGTAACTTCAGCACCCAAAGCAGTTAATGTTTCAATTAAAACAGCAGTTTGAATGGTCATGTGTAAGCAACCAGCAATTCGAGCACCTTTCAAAGGTTGTGAAGCCCCATATTCATTACGAAGTGCCATTAAGCCAGGCATTTCGGCCTCTGCTAATCTAATTTCTTTACGACCCCACTCGGCCAGTGCAATATCTTTTACTTTGTAAGGAACGTAAACTTTTGTTTCAGTTGACATATATTATTATATTAAAATTATTATATTCTTATCATTTTTTGTCAAAAGTACGATGTATCTATTTTTTAAAAAAATATAAGATATTAAAACTAAATATATTTGTTGAAGTAGAATAAGTATCTTCATATTCTATTTTTTGTAAAAAAATTAACTATCCTATAAATTCATCATTATATTTAATCTCTTTAAATAATTAGTATTTAATTTTCTATTTGAAAAGTAGTTTACTTAAATTATGATCATTTTTATGAATTAATGCAACGATTAGTCAAATTCACCTCAAAATATTTGATTAAATTTGTAAATATAAGATGCATTTTTATTTGAAAATGCCAATAAACTTTCGATTTGAATGAAAATTTCGCTTAACTGGTTAAAAGAATTTATTGAAATAGAGGAAACACCCGATGAATTGGGGCAAATATTAACAGGAACAGGGCTTGAGGTAGAGGATATTTTAAAAGTAGATTCCATGCCTGGTGGCCTTGAAGGCTTTGTGGTTGCGGAGGTATTAACTTGCGAGCGTTTTGTAGTTAAAGAAAAAAAATTAAGCCTAACCACTGTAAATATCGGAGAAAATGAGCCAGCAACAATAGTTTGTGGGGCTCCCAATGTGGCTGCTGGTCAAAAAGTGATTGTGGCCAAAGTTGGCACCACGCTTTATAACAAAGATGGATCAGAAGCATTTACCATCGATAAGCGAAAAGTATATGGCCACCCATCGGAAGGCATGATTTGCGCCGAAGATGAAATAGGAATTGGCGAATCGCATGATGGAATTTTAGTAATCGAAACAGCATTGCCTATCGGCACACCAGCCTCAAAGTACTTTAATATTGAATCTGACTATGTTTTTGAAATCGGCCTTACACCAAATAGAGCTGATGCTGCCTCACATTTTGGTGTAGCTCGTGACATTAAAGCATTTACAGGGAGGCCCATCAATCTACCATCTGTTGAGAAGTTTTCAGAAGTAAAAACGAAATCGCCTATTGAGGTAATCATAGAAAATGTTGATGCTTGCCCTCGTTTTTGTGGTCTTTCTATTTCAAATATAAAAGTAGGAGAGTCACCTAACTGGCTGAAAAACAGACTCAAAGCTATTGGCTTGAATCCAATAAATAATGTTGTTGATATTACTAATTATGTAAATCATGAGCTTGGGCAGCCCCTTCATGCCTATGATGCCAAAGAGATTGCTGGCAATAAAATTATTGTAAAAACATTGCCAGAAGGCACCAAATTCACCACTTTGGATAAAGTTGAGAGAGCATTAAAAGCTGAGGATTTGATGATTTGTAATGCACAAGAAGCAGTTGGAATTGCTGGTATTTTTGGTGGAATGAAATCAGGAATTAAGGATTCTACCACTGAGGTATTTTTAGAGGTTGCTTATTTTGAACCCACTTTTATTCGTAAAACTGCCCAAAATCATACACTTAAAACTGATGCTTCTTTTCGATTTGAAAGAGGGACTGATCCTAATTTGAAAATATTTGCGCTCAAAAGAGCTGCTGTTTTAATGGTTGAAATAGCGGGTGGGCAAATATCATCTGATATTGTTGATAAATATCCAAAACCCATTGTAAATCAAGAAATTAAAGTTAAATTTTCAAGAATTAATCAGCTAATTGGTGTTGAAATTCCCAAAGAAAGAATTCACCAAATTTTAACTGATTTAGATATTAGTATAAAAAATGAACTTTCGGATGAATTTACAGTAAATGTGCCAGCTTACCGGGTTGATGTAACACGTGAAGCAGATATTGTTGAAGAAATTTTGAGAATTTATGGGCTCAACAATGTGGAAGTTTCGGATTATCTGGGTACAGATTTTATTTCAAGCTTTCCAATAAAAGATAAAAATAAACTACAAATAAAAATTTCGGATACTTTAGTTGGCGCTGGATTTTCAGAAATTCTTACCAATTCACTTACCAAAAGCGCTTACCACGATGCCATCCGAAATGAACTCCCAAATACCGATGTAGAAATTTTGAATAAACTTTCAGAAGACCTCGGTGTAATGCGACAAACGTTGTTGTTTTCAGGTATGGAAGTACTCGCCTACAATATAAACCGACGCCAAAAAGACCTCAAATTTTTTGACTTTGGAAAAATATATTCTAAATCAGAAAAATACAAGGAAAACAACAGATTAGCACTTTTTATGGCCGGAAATGTTCATGAGGAAACTTGGCAAAATAAGGCTATAAGTACAAATTTTCATGATTTGGCAAAAGAAGTAAACAAAATATTACTTCAAATGAGAGCTGTTACTACGGAAATATCACCGATAGAAGACTCTTCGATTTTCGCATATGGGCTTTCCTACCAATTAAATAAGAAGGAAATTGCAAAAATTGGATTGGTCATTCCAAAACTTTGCAAATTGACAGATATTAAGACACAAGTTTTCTTTGCAGATATTGACTGGGACTACTTATTTAAGCAATATTCAGAAATAGCTAATTTTCAAGAAATACCGAAATTTCCAGAAGTAAAACGTGACCTCTCATTAGTATTAGATGAGACAGTTACTTTTGATAATATTAAAAAATTGGCTTTTAAATCAGAAAAAATCATTTTGAAATCTATTAATGCGTTTGACGTGTACCAAGGGCAAAATTTAGGTGAGGGAAAAAAATCCTATTCAATAAGTTTTATTTTGCAAGACGCTGAACAAACTTTAACCGACAAAAAAATAGATGGAATTATGGATAATTTCATTAGAACATTTGAGCGAGAATTGGAAGCTATTATTCGAAAATAATTGAAACATTTGTAATATTTTCATGATATAAATTCACCATTTCAAATTGAATTATGTACGAGTCAAGCCAAATATTATCACAATTTGATGTGCTGCAAAATCGCATTAAATATTTGGTGAACAGATTAAAAGAAACGGAAGAAAAATTGAATCTGGCTGAAAATGAAATTACAATTATGAAGTCGGCCTTAAAAACCCAAGAAGGAAACCTTAAAAATTTACAAAAAAACCATGTAAATGAACAAAAAGATTTCCGAAAGAGGGAAATTTTCGCTAAACTTGTACAAAATAATGGAGGTTTGTCAGGCGATACGTCTGAACTAAAGAAAACTCTGGACGAATATATTAAAGAAATAGAGAGTTGTATTGCGCAATTAAGCAATTGATATTCAAATAATTAGATGGAAAAGCCGTTGTCAGTTAACCTTCGTATAGATGGGCGTAAATACCCAATAAAAGCAGGTGAGCAAGAGGAGGAGAATCTTCGAAAGGCAGAAAGGTTGATTAACCAACGGATAAATTTCCATTTAAAGGAAAAAAAAATTTATGATAGGCTAGATTTGTATGCTATGGTATTGATTGAATACGTGTACGATAATCTAAAGCTTGAGGATAACAATAAAAAACTACTTGAGGCATTGAGTGGCAAACTTAAAAGTATTGATGATTTCCTGAATCAAGTAAATTGATTTCTTCTTTAAAAGTCCAAATTTTTTCTTAGTTCAAAGTATAAAGCCAACCTCTTAATTGTTCAATTCTTTTAAATAGAATTGACTTTATAAGGGGTTTTTTATTGGCGTAATTTTCAGCAATTTTCATTTTTATTTAAACTAAAATTTTGTTTTGGAACAATTGTTTTAGTTATATTTCTTCAAAAAATTTGAAGCTTTGCTTCAGCTAAATTTTAAACATATTTATAATGTCCGACTTATTAATTATTATTCTCACTGGGGCAGGTTGCCTTGGTGGAGGCCTTTTTTTAGGCAAAACGCTATTCAATAAAAACTATGAAAATCTTGAAAAAGAGGCTGTTGCAAAGGCTGATTCTATAGTAACTAATGCCGAACTTCAAGCTGAAAACATCAAAAAAGATCGAATTCTAGAAGCAAAAGAGCGTTTTCTAAAACTTAAGCAAGAGTTTGAAGAAGAGAGTAACAAAAAGAAAAGTATTATTATTGAAAATGAACAAAAAATTCGCCAGCGGGAGCAGCAATTAAATGTACTTCTAGAGCAAAATAACAGAAAAGAATCAGAGTTGGACAACCAAAAGCAAAGTTTAACGTCACAAACAGAAAACTATAAAAGAAGGTTAGATGAGGTTGAGAAAAAAGGGAAAGAAGCCGAGGGGGTTTTATCCCAAAATATAGCCGCTCTTGAAAAAATATCGAATTTAACAGCAGAAGAAGCCAAAGCTGAATTAGTGAAAAGTATGACTGCCGAGGCCGAAACTAAGGCGTCGTCTATCATAAAAAATACAGTTGAAGAAGCTAAATTGACTGCAACCAAAGAGGCTAAGAAAATTATTATTGAAACCATTCAACGAACTGCTGCTGAGCAGGCTATTGAAAACTGTGTATCGGTTTTCAACATAGAGTCAGACGATGTGAAAGGTAAAATTATTGGTCGAGAAGGCCGAAACATCCGGGCTCTGGAAGCCGCTACCGGAGTTGAGGTAATAGTTGACGATACACCAGATGCCATTATAATTTCTGGTTTCGATCCTGTTCGTAGAGAAATCGCAAGACTTTCTTTACATCGTTTGGTTCAAGATGGTCGTATACACCCTGCTAGAATTGAAGAGGTAGTAGCCAAAACAAAGAAAAATATTGAAGATGAAATTGTGGAGATAGGTGAGAAAACTGTTATTGAGTTGGGCATCCACGGCCTTCATCCTGAGCTCATTCGAATGGTGGGGCGTATGCGCTTTAGGTCTAGTTATGGACAAAATCTTTTGCAACATAGTAAGGAAGTGGCAAGGCTATGTGCTACAATGGCTTCTGAGCTGGGTTTAAACGTTAAAATGGCCAAAAGAGCAGGCCTTCTGCACGATATTGGTAAGGTTTCTGAGGAAGAGCCAGAGCTACCACATGCTATTTTGGGAATGGAATTGGCTCAGAAATACAAAGAGCATCCTGAGGTATGTAATGCCATTGGTGCTCACCATGACGAAATAGAAATGACCTGTATGATTTCACCAATTATACAAGTTTGTGATGCCATATCAGGCTCACGACCAGGTGCTCGCCGTGAAATGATTGACAGCTACATGAAGCGACTTCGTGAGTTGGAAGACCTTGCATTGAGCTTTCCTGGGGTTTCTAAAGTATATGCTATACAAGCAGGTCGTGAATTGCGTGTTTTGGTTGATGCCGACAACGTGACAGATGAACGAGCTGGGAACCTGTCCTTCGATATTTCACAAAAAATAGAAAAAGAAATGCAATACCCTGGGCAAATTAAAGTTACTGTAATTCGTGAAATGCGCTCGGTGGCTTATGCGAAGTAGATTTTGCCCTATCCATTTTAAAAGGAACTAAAATCGATTTAAGTAGGTTTTTAAAAAGTATTAAAAATTAAAAATTAAAAAAAATGAAAAAAGTATTTTTATTATTATCGGTACTATTGGCTAATAACGGAATAGCCCAAGGTATCAAAACCCCTGCTGCAAGCCCAACTCAAACTATTAAGCAAGAGTTCGCACTTTCCTACATTGAGATAACCTATTCTCGGCCAAGTATGAAAGGTCGTGATATTTTTGGCGATTTGGTCCCTTTCGGTAAGCCTTGGCGCACAGGTGCAAATAATGCCACAAAAATTACTTTCGGAGAGGATGTAAAAGTGGGAGGAGTGGCCGTAAAAGCTGGATCATATGCCTTATACACAATTCCAGGTGAATCGGAATGGGAAATAATTTTAAACAAAGGCACAGGTAATTGGGGCATAATGGGCTACAATGCTGCGGAGGACGTAGCTAAGTTTAAAGTTAATCCTGTCGATGTTGGTTTTTCAACTGAAACTTTCTCTATGCAAATAGGAAACATTGCAAATAACTCTGCAGACATTGTTCTTTGGTGGGATAGAACCGCCGTAATATTTAATGTAACTGCTGATGTAGATACTAAAATAATGGCGGATATTAACAAAGCGATTAATGAAGACTCAAAGCCTTATTTTGCAGCAGCTCAATATTATTTTGAAAACGGCAAGGACCTAAATAAAGCATTAGAGTGGGCAACAAAATCGGCTGATCAAAACCAAAACGCTTATTGGATGATGTTGCTAAAGGCTCGTATTCAGGCAAAATTAGGTGATAAAGCAGGTGCTAAAATAAGCTCAATGAAATCATTAGAATTAGCTAAAAAACAAGGCAATCCTGATTATGTTACACTTAATGAAAAACTATTGAAAACCTTGTAAAACATAAATCATTTGTTTTAATGAGAGAGGGCTGTTCAAAAAGCATCCCTCTTTTTTATGCCCCAAAAAACGAGAGTAATTGTTGTTTCGAAAATAAATTTATAAAAATTTTCAATCTTCAATTTTGAAACCTCCCAAATTAAAATTACTTTAGAGGTCTAATACCAATCCTAAAAACTTATTAAATTCATTTTTTTTAAAAACTAAATGTCACAAAATATCAATCGTCGAAATTTTATCAGAAATACATCATTGGCCGCATTAGGCATGAGTATTTTACCGAATACTTTTGCTCGAAAAGTTGCCCCTTCCGACAAGCTACGTGTGGCACATATTGGGCTTGGTGGAATGGGCAATAGCCATATGAATTGGTTTGCAAGACTACCCGAAGTAGATGTAGTGGCTTTAGCCGATCTTGATTCAGATCATTTGAGCAGTACTTTGGCAAGTTTACAAAAAATACAACCAGATACAAAAGCTAAAACTTACGCCGATTTCCGACATATTTTAGAGCGAAACGATGTGGACGCCATCACTTGTGCCACGCCCGATCACTGGCATGCACAGGTTGCGATACTGGCTTTTCAGGCTGGAAAGGACGTTTACGGTGAAAAGCCCCTCTCTTATTCAGTAAAAGAAGGCCAAATGATGCTAGCCGCCCAGAAAAAATATGGTAAAATATTTCAACTCGGCACACAAATTCATGCGGGCGACAATTATCATCGTGTGCAGGAAATTATTCAAGCAGGAGCAATCGGTAAAGTGCATACAGTTCGATTGTGGAAAACGGGTTTTCCGCCAGTTTTAGGGCCGAGTAATTATCAAAAACCACCCGAAACGCTCAATTACGATATGTGGCTTGGGCCAGCACCCTACCATGAGTACTCGCCTGAGCGTGTCCATTTCAATTATCGGTATTTCATGGATTATTCAGGAGGTGTTTTTCAAGATTTTTGGTGCCATATTGCCGATGTGGTTTGGATGAGTATTGCTCCAAAAAAGTTAAAGAAAATCTCAGCTAAAGGCCAATTGGGCGAAGGCGTTGGCGACACACCAAAGGAAATAAATATCGATTATGAATTTGAAAATTTGAAAATCCACTGGACTTCAACTCCACCAAATGTACCCGGTGCCGCTGAAAGGGGCATTGGGGCTTACTTTGAAGGCGATAAAGGAACGTTAATTTGCGATTATTCAACTCGTGAAATAACCATCAACGGAATAATTATGAACGATATTGAAATGGTGCCTAAAACAATTATACGTTCACCGGGCCACCAACAAAACTTTGTGGATGCTGTGAAAAGCCGAACACAACCAGAGTCAAACTTGGAATATGCCCGTAAAATGACCATGCCTATGCATTTGGGCCTAATTTCTTGGCGATTGGGTAGAGAATTGAAATGGAATCATAAAAAGGAGAAATTCAAAGGTGATGCCGAAGCAAATGCATTGTTATTCAGGGAATATCGAAAGCCTTGGAATTTGGTTTGATTTTTCTAAATTATGAATAATTCATGGTCATCATCTAAAAAAATATTATTCAGGTTTTGTTTTGTGTTTTTTATTCTGATTATTTTAATACAAAATAACGGGGCATATCCTTTTTGGTATTATATATGGATGATTCCTGAGCAAATATTTGCAAAACTTGTCCCCTGGCTAGGTAAGGAAGTATTGGGTATTAAATATATTATTGGCACCGAACCTTCCGGTAGCGGCGATACTACTTATGATTGGCTGAAACTTTTGTTCATTTTAATTTTAGCAAGTTTTGGTTCCTTTTTTTGGGGTATTTTTTCAAAACCTACCAAAAATTATGATAAACTTTACTATTATTTAACACTAGCTGTAAGATATTATATTGGCTTTATGCTTATCAGTTATGGGCTTGTCAAGGTTTTTAAATTACAATTTCCAGCACCAAACTTATACCGTCTTTCTCAAGAATATGGCGATTCGTCGCCAATGGGTCTTGCTTGGACATTTTTAGGTTTTTCAAAAGGCTACAATCTTTTTATGGGCATTGCTGAGATTTGCTCAATATTTCTGCTTTTCAGAAGAACTTTAGCTATTGGTAGCATTATCACTTTAATGACTACCATGAACGTTATGATGATAAATTATTTTTATGACGTACCAGTAAAGCAAATATCAACCATACTCGTAGTTTTTACTATTTTCCTTTTAGCCTATAATTTTGAAGAGTTATTTAATCTGTTCGTTCGTAATCAAACTACTCAACTTTCGATAATTAAACAGCCAATTTTTACCAAAAATGTAAAATTGTTTTTTAATGTTTCAAAATATATACTATTATTCTTTGCATTTTTTTTTGTAGCTTTTGAATTATCCAAAGAGGAAAAAAAAGATGGCGATGATGCTCCAAAAAGCAAAATAGTAGGGAAATACTCGGTAAAAAATTTAAACCAAATTAAGCCAGACGACTTAAAAACTATTTTTATTAGTAACGAATATTCAGCTTGGGCAAGGTTTGCGAATGGTAAAAATGAAAGGTTCAGTTTAAATTATGACAATTTAAAAAATACAATTATTTTCAACAATAGAACAGATTCAACAGATAAATTTACCTTCAAATATTTCAAGAAAAATAAAAAATTAGCTGGAAAATTTAGGAATGATACCTTCGAAATTGTTTTGGAAAAAGAAAATATTACCAAAAAATATTTACTTGAAACAAGAGGCTTTCATTGGGTAAATGAGACTCCATTTAATAGGTAAAAGTTCATTTGCCATGCTTAACCTTTAAAATCCAAATTATCCTTCACAATATCCTCATAATCAGCCACATGCCCGAATGCATGATTCATTTTTCTGCGATCAAATTCTTTTTCATTATTTGAAATCCAAATAGTAGCAACTCCATTACCAATAAAATTGGTAATAGCACGAGCTTCGGACATGAATCTATCGACGCCCAAAAGCATGGCCAATCCTTCCACAGGAATAACTTTAATGGCTGTTAAGGTGGAAGCAAGTACAATAAATCCACTACCAGTAACCCCGGCTGCTCCTTTCGAGGTAACCATTAATATTCCTATAATTGTGAAAATTTGTGATAAAGTCAAATGAACATTGAACACTTGAGCTAAAAATATTATTGCCATGGAAAGGTAAATAGTAGTGCCATCCAAATTGAAAGAATAGCCTGCAGGAACCACCAAACCCACCACAGATTTTGAGCATCCCATTCGTTCCAATTTTTCCATTAATGAAGGTAAACCTGCCTCAGATGATGAGGTGCCGAGTACAATTAGAAGCTCTTCTCTAATATATTTCAGAAATTTGAAAATACTAATTTTATAATATTTCAATATAAAATATAGAACCACAAAAACAAATAAAGCCATTGTTGTATATACAGTTAGCATCAATTTCGCCAAAGGCAGAAGCGTTTTTATACCATATTTAGCTATTGTAAAAGCCATGCCCCCAAAAGCTCCAATAGGTGCTAAAAGCATCACCTTATGTAAGGCCCAAAATATTTTTTTAGAAATTGGGTTTAAAAAAACAACCACTTTTTCTCGAATAGGTAACTGACTTACTATTACACCAAATAATATGGTGAATACTAATATTTGTAAGGTTATATTGTCCCAAAAGAATTTCACCCAGCTAAAATCTGCCGCCTTTTCCGTGTATTTTGATATATCGCCTCCTTTTAGTGCATCTGTAATTACACCATAACCAGGTTGAATTATATAAGCCACAAAAATTCCAATTATTAAAGCCAAAGTGGTTACAATTTCAAAATAGATCAAAGCTTTGGCACCTACTTTACCCACTTTTTTCAAATCGCCCATTGAAATAATGCCCAACGTAATAGTAAGAAAAATTATTGGGTTAATAAATAACTTAACAATGCTTATAAAAAAACTGCTTAAAAGCTCTGAAAATGAGGTTTTTAGTTCAAACTCTGAAAGCACTAAATTGATTTTTACACCTTTTTCAAGTATAGGCCTAAGAGCGAAATTGGGATTAAAATGTCCTAATAAAACGCCAAGAATAATGGAGGTTAGTACCCAGAAAGTTAGATTACGGAATATTTTTTGCATTATTAATTTTACTATTTTAATGCAATTTACCTGTATTTAAATACAAAAACCAGAAAGACTATTGGTTTAGCTTTTATTTATCTCATTGGCTTCACGAGCTTTTGCCAGTTTCCACCAAGGTAAATAAGGCTGTGCATGGTGTTCATGATGGTAGCCAAAAAAATAGCAACTTATAAATGCAAAAAAATGATTTAATTTCTGGCTTTTTGCCTTATAAATATCGTTAGGTTTGTGCTCACCTTTATGAGGTATGTAAGTGCCAAAATAAAACAACTGAAAAGTACTCAATATTGCAGGAAGCATCCAAAATATTATTAGGTTTTCCATAGGGAATACTAGTTTCAAAAGATTGTAACTAATAGCCATACATAGTATTTGCCAAATAGTAACATACTCTAGAACAAACTTCAAATACCAAGCAAAAAACCCGCCTTTATGATAATCGGGATCAGCCTCACTCACTACAAATTCATGGTGGTGATGGTGCTTTTTTTCTAGTTTTGGATAATAATTAAAGGCAAATAACGTGGCGCAAAAAAAGCCAATTATATAGTTAAGTTGCTTATTTCCAGCTATTACCACGCCATGAATTGCATCATGAGCAGTGATAAACAAGCCTGTATAAAGGTGGGTTTGAATTAAAATGAATAGAATAATTATTGGATTAAAACCTGTGATTTTGTAGTGCAGAAAATAGGATAAACAAAAAAACCAGCAAAAAATAATTATACTTCCAATGACAAGCCCCTGATATTTATTTTTGAAAACCATACCTTAAAAACCAATAAAAATCTTTTTTGTTAATAAAATTACAGAATTTCAAAATCAAATAAATATAATTAACCAAATTAAAAAGAATTATCTAAAGCTCATTACTTTTATAATTGTTAAATTTGTCATTGAATAGTTAACAAATCTAATGAATTTATGGCTGCAATTAGTGCCGAATTAAAAGGAGAGATATTGGCCTTAGCAATAAAAGAAAAAGATAAACTTTTGCTAAGATTGGTGGCAAAAAATGATATTTTAGTCGATCAGCTTCAATTTCAGTTAGTTGAGGAAGGCCTAACCACCGAAATAAGAAGGCAGGAAGTGCAATTTGAATTGGATAATATTTATAAAAAGAAACTCTTTTCAACTTCACAATTATACCTTGAATTACGTTCAACTAGTGCATTAATTACCAGACATGTAAAAGTTACAAAAGATAAGTATGGCGAAGTAGAGCTTCTTTTGAATTTACTTTATGACCCATTTGATATGAAGCCACATCTGTTTTCGGATTTGAACAGATCCAATGATAAAATATCATATTATATTGCTAAAAGAATTGTCGTTTTGATTAAAAAATTTGAAGCTTTAGAAGAAGAATTTAAACTAGATTTTTTAAATAAATTGAATAAATTATTAGAAAAAGTACATCAAAACTCAACAGGGGGTTATGCATTCTCATTAAAAATACGGAAAGAAATAGAAATTTAAAATCAAATAATTATGCGCAAATTATTCATTATTAGCTTTTTAGCAATTACAAATATTGCTTTTTCTCAAAATAAATCAGATCATGTATCGGCTATAAAGTCTCCAAAATTAGTTGTGGGCATAGTGGTGGACCAAATGCGATACGATTTTCTTTATCGTTATGAAAGCAAATATGGAAAAGGCGGCTTTAAGCGTTTGATGAATGAAGGCTTCAATTGTAAAAATTTACATTATAATTATGGGCCAACGGTTACTGCAGCTGGCCATTCGTCTATTTTTACCGGTTCTGTACCTAATATTACAGGAATAGTTGGCAATGACTGGTACGACCAAAAATTAAATAAAAATATGTATTGCACGGAAGATAGTACAGTTAAAACCGTTGGTTCAACTTCTGCAGCAGGAAAAATGTCACCCAAAAATATGCTTGTTTCCACAGTAACTGATCAGCTTAGAATAGCCAATAGCTTTAAATCAAAAACAATTGGAGTCGCCATGAAAGACCGTGGGTCAATATTACCAGCAGGCCATACCGCAAATGCTGCTTATTGGTTTGATAGTTTTGATGGCTCGTGGATAACCAGTTCATTTTATATGAATGAGCTACCAAAATGGGTGCAAGATTTCAATGCCAAAAAATCGGCCAATAAATATCTGAATACCCTTTGGAGCACCTTATTACCAATTGAGACTTATACAGAAAGTACCGCAGATGATATGCCTTTCGAATCTAGATTTTCTGGTGAAACAAAACCCGTTTTTCCACATGAATTTTTAGCAACAAATGCTAATATTTATGAGCTACTGAAGTCTACACCATTTGGAAATACGCTAACTAAAGATTTTGCATTGGCTGCTTTTAAAAATGAAAACCTAGGTGGAGGCAATTATACCGATTTTCTTACAATTAGTTTTTCATCGCCCGATTATGTAGGCCACGCCTATGGGCCCAATTCAATTGAGGTGGAGGATGTTTACCTCAGATTGGATAAAGATATTGAAGAAATCCTGAATGCATTGGACGCAAAATTGGGTAAAAATAATTATTTGGTATTTCTGTCAGCCGACCATGGTGTGGCCGATGTGCCAGGTTTTTGGAGGCAAAATAAATTACCTGCTGGCGTATTAAACTATACAGTAGCTATGAATTTGGCTAATCAGGCAGTAAAAGATAAGTTTGGAATTGAAAAAATAATTGAGGCCGAAGATAATGGTCAATTTTATTTGGATGATCAAATTATTTTAGAAAAAAATTTAGATGTTAACCAAATTTATAAAACTATTAAAAGTAGTTTAATGTTAATCGATGCCGTTTCCGATGTAATTAATCTGCACGATATGCCTTCCACAAATTTGCCAGCATCTTTAAAATTAAAAATTGTGAATGGATTAAATGAAAAAAGAAGTGGAGATATTATGGTTTTACTCAAGCCGATGTATTTTACTGGACGTACAACGGGCACAACACATAGTTCTATTTATAATTATGATACGCATGTACCTGCTTTATTTTTTGGTTGGAATGTACCAAAAGGAGAATCATCAGCACCTTATACCATATCAGATATCGCACCAACAGTTTCTAATCTTTTAAATATTTTAGAGCCCAGCGGAAATATTGGTAATCCAATTATATTCAAATAACCATTTAATAATCAATGCCTTTTAGTTAAGCGAAAATGTGTGGTTGAATGGGACACCAACCTTGGAGGCGCCCGAGATCGGTGTGCACACCGACCTCTTAACTAAACTACATTGATTCACTAATTATCTTTTGATTTTCTGTTTTTAATTTTTATTTATAGAACAAAACCAATATTTTTGCAGTATAATTAGTGATTTTATATAATTATATTAATTTTCTTGGAAAAAAATTAAGAAAATATTTTAAATTTTCTTCATTAAAAAAATCAAAAAAGTTTGAACAAATAGTATACATTTTTTTTATGAAAATAGCAGTAGTTGGTACAGGTTATGTAGGTTTAGTAACAGGCACATGTTTTGCGGAAACAGGCAATCAAGTTACTTGTGTTGATATTGATCAGCGAAAAATAGATATGCTTTTGGCAGGTAAAATGCCAATTTATGAGCCTGGGCTAGATGATCTTTTTAACAGAAATACCGCTGAAGGTAGATTGAAATTTACCACCAATTTGGTTGAGGGTATTGAAGGTGCTCAAGTGATTTTTTTGGCATTGCCTACACCTCCAGGAGAAGATGGTTCTGCGGATTTGAAATATATTTTAGGAGTGGCTAATGATTTGGGTCCAATTTTGAAAAATTATGTAGTAATAATTGACAAAAGCACCGTGCCAGTAGGTACTGCAGAAAAAGTAACAGCTGCCATAGCCAAAAATGCTAAAGTAGAATTTGATGTGGTTTCCAATCCTGAGTTTTTGCGTGAAGGTGTTGCTGTAGAGGATTTTATGAAGCCCGACAGGGTTGTGGTAGGCACAAAATCAGATAAGGCAAAAGTGGTGATGGAGAAATTATATGCTCCATTAGTTCGCCAAGGTAATCCAGTGATTTTTATGGATGAGCGCTCAGCCGAAATGACCAAATATGCCGCTAATGCTTTTTTGGCCACTAAAATCACCTTTATGAATGAAATTGCCAACCTTTGCGAAAAAGTTGGTGCAGATGTGGACGCCATCAGAAAAGGAATTGGTACTGATAGTCGAATTGGTAAAAGATTTTTATTTGCAGGTATTGGTTATGGAGGCTCATGTTTTCCAAAAGATGTGCAAGCTTTGGCCAAAACATCAACTGAGAATGATTATGATTTCAAAATTTTAGAAGCCGTAATGTCAGTTAATGAGGCGCAAAAGACAAAGTTAATTCCAACCATAAAATCGCATTTTAATGGCGATTTGAAAGGCAAAAAAATAGCCATGTGGGGATTGGCCTTCAAACCTTATACCGATGATATCCGAGAAGCGCCAGCTTTATATAATATTGATGCCCTAATTGAAGCAGGTGCTGAAATAAAAGCTTATGATCCAGAGGCCATGGAAAAAGTTGAGGAATTAATCGGTGATAAAATTACCTATACCAATGGCCCGTACGAAGCACTTAAAGATGCTGATGCGCTGATGATTGTAACCGAATGGCCCCAGTTTCGAACCCCAGAATTTGAAGTAATGGAAGTTTTATTGAAAAACAAAGTCATTTTTGATGGTCGTAACTTATACGATTTAGCACATATGAAAGAAATGGGCTATACATATTATTCGATTGGTAGAGAAACGATAAAATAATTTACGATTTTTAGAATTTCAATTACGATTAAACCGCTTGCGATTTTTTCTAATTTCTAATTTCTAATTTCTAATATCTGGAAAATGAAACGAATATTAATAACAGGTGGAGCAGGCTTTTTAGGGTCACATCTTTGCGATAGGTTTATTAAAGAAGGCTATCATGTAATTGCCATGGATAACTTAATCACTGGCGATTTGCGAAATATTGAACATTTGTTTAAACTTGAGCATTTTGAGTTTTATCATCACGATGTTTCTAAGTTTGTCCATGTGCCAGGTGAGTTGGATTATATCCTTCATTTCGCCTCACCTGCAAGCCCAATTGATTATTTAAAAATACCAATTCAAACTTTGAAAGTTGGTTCATTAGGTATTCATAATTGCTTAGGATTAGCCAGGGCAAAAGGCGCAAGAGTGTTAATTGCCTCAACATCAGAGGTTTATGGTGACCCAGCCGTGCATCCACAAACAGAAGATTATTGGGGAAATGTAAACCCTGTGGGCCCACGAGGTGTATATGATGAAGCAAAAAGATTTCAAGAAGCCATCACAATGGCCTATCATACTTACCATGGCTTGGAAACTAGAATTATAAGAATATTTAATACTTATGGCCCACGCATGCGCCTAAACGACGGTCGTGTATTGCCAGCTTTTATTGGCCAAGCACTTCGTGGTGAGGAACTTACCATGTTTGGCGACGGCTCACAAACTCGCTCATTTTGCTATGTCGACGATTTAGTTGAAGGCATTTATCGCCTTTTGCATTCAGATTATGCACAGCCTGTAAACATTGGCAATCCAGATGAAATTACAATCAAGGAATTTGGTGAGGAAATCATAAAATTGACAGGAACTAATCAAAAATTGGTAGGAAAGCCACTTCCAACTGACGACCCCAAACAACGTAAACCAGATATTACAAAAGCAAGAGAAATACTCGGTTGGGAGCCTAAAGTGGGAAGGGCAGAGGGTCTCAAAATCACTTATGATTATTTCAAAAGTTTACCGAAAGAAGAACTTTTTAAGACAGAGCATAGGGAGTTTAACAAGTAAAATAGGTAAAATGCTTTCCAAATTGAATTTAATTTGGTAAAAAATCGATTGCTAATTAGTCGAATTATTTATAAATTGCCGCTGACATAAATCAGCGGTTTTTTTATTGAATAAAAACGGAAAATTAATGAAAACTTATATTGAGCCTGAAATTGACCCAATTCAAAATGTTGCAAATGAGCCTGTCATGGAATATGAGCGAGAGTATACCTATGCTGATTATTTGAAATTTCAATTTGAGGAGATGGTAGAGCTTATTCGTGGAAAGATATATAAGATGAGTCCTGCACCTAAAACAAGTCATCAAAAAATAAGCATTAATTTTTGTGTTGAGATTGGTTACTATTTGAAAGGAAAAAAATGTCAAATTTTTGAAGCTCCAACAGATATAGTATTGCCCATTGCAAATAAAAAAAGGAACAAGTCAACTACAGTAGTTCAACCAGATATTTGTATAATTTGTAACCCAATAATTATAGAAGATACCGCAATATTTGGTGTACCCGACTGGATAATAGAGATTTTGTCTCCTTCAACTGCCAAAAAAGATAGGATTGAAAAATATGAAGTTTATGAAGAAGCTGGGGTGGGCGAATATTGGATTGTTTCGCCTGAATATGAGACAGTTGAGGTGTTTTTGCTAGAAAATGGTAAATATTCAAAAAAATATGTTTTAGATAAAAACGACAAAGTAAAACCGTTCACATTACCAGAATTAGAGATTGATTTGAAAGAAGTTTTTAACTGATAGTAAATTTAAAATAACACATACACTCAAAATTATCTATAAGCCTTGTTGGCTATTTATATTTAAATTTTGAAAAATATTTTTAATAACATTTTGTTTTTAGTCTCCAAAATTTAAATATAATATGAAATACATTAGCCTAATCTTATTCCTTATTTTCCTGCTTTTTGCCGGTTGGCAGTACAATGACCCGGATCCAATTCTTTGGATTCCGATTTACGGAATAGCCGCTTATTGTGCTTGGAATTCTTTCAAAGGCCATGCCAATAAAGAAATGTTAATAGTCCTAGCCACCATTTCAATCGCAGCCGGCATCAATTCATGGACACAAATGACAGCTTGGGAAGGAGTAATTACCGAAGGCCTTTCTATGAAAACAATGAATCAAGAGCTGGCTCGTGAGTCATTGGGATTGGGAATATGTGGTGTTTCATTTCTTTATTTTTTACTGGTTGGGAAAAAATAAATATTTCAAAATTTCCGTACAACCTTTTTTCAAAGCCTACGTCATTGAAGGTGACAGTCATAGTTTTTCATTTATTATTTTTTTGACTTGTCGTTAAAGTATAAAATCATTTGAATGAAAAAGTTATTAATATTTCCAATTTTTTTGCTCTTTTTTAATGCCTGCGACTCCATAAAGGACATTCCAGCCTATAAAATTTATTTAGCCAATGTTCCTCAAAATTCTGTTTTAAAGCTCTCCACCATTTATCCTGATGCCAAAAATTTTGTGACTAAGGAAATAAAAGCCAATCAGTTATGGGAAATAAAATTTGAAACGGGTGGTAGAAATTTACAAAGCCTTACCGATTATGATGGTGATATTATTTATTCAGATGATATTTTTGGCTCAAGCTTTCCTTTGCCAAATAGTATTAATTCATATTTAAACGATAAGTATACTGGGGCTGCAGTCAATTCGATTGCATCAATTCAAAATGCTGATAAACCAATTGGTTTTGTGGCTGATATTTTGAATAAAAACGAATCATTGAAAATATATTTTGATACAAATGGTAGCCTTTTATCCAATGAGATCGATCAAGGTAAACTTCAAATTCAAAAAATTATATCATCAAATAACAATTTCTATTTAGCGGATAATGAGATACCTGATGAAATAAAAAATGATTTGAAAAAAATACAAGTCTCAAAGTTCGATATAAAACTGCTTGTTTTCAAATCAGGTGAAAAGCTTCTTGAGTTTTTCGAAAAAGAAAATCAAAATAAAATGAACAATCGTTTTGATTACTTTTATGATGCTAAAAATTCTTTAATTAGAGAATATAAGTACTTGAATAACAGCCTCATAAATTATTCTCAAATAAGTGATTTAAGTAGTTATTTTCAAATCACAAATGAACAAAAAGAGAAACTCCAAAAGTATGAATTTAAATACGGCATTCAAACAGAAAAATACAATGTTCAAAATACCTCAAACCTGGTTTTTATTGATAACCAGTCAACAAAATACCTTGTAAAATTGGCTTCTAAAAATTCCAATCCATTTTTTATCATTTCCAAAAAAATTGAAAGTAGTTCTATTCCAGTAGAAATAAAAACTTATTTCGAAGCTAATAATTACCAGATTTTAACGGCCAGAGCTGAATATTCTATATTATTAGAATTTGATTTGAATAAAGCCAAAATAGAGACCTATATAATTGAATATGAGATAAATACGAATAATGGAAAATCTAAAAAAATAATATTATTTGATGAAAATTTTAAAATAAAAAAGTAAGGAATATTGATTGAATAAGTTTAATGGTTTATTTATTTGATCAGGTTTCCTAAACCACAAAACCCCATTTTTTGCTCATGGATTATAAGTCTGAGCGTGAAATATTAATCGGTTGCCAACAAAAGCAACATAAAGCCCAAACCGCCTTTTACAACTTGTATAAAGGGCGGCTTTTAGGCGTTTGTAGGCGCTATTGCCGTACATTGGCTGAAGCAGAGGACATATTTCAAGATGCATTTGTGAAAATATTTTTAAAGATAGAGACCATACAAAAAATAGAATCAATTGGAGGTTGGGTGAAGTCGGTAGTAGTAAATACTGCCACAGACCATTATCGTAAAAACCTGAAAGACAATGGATTAACAGAAATTAGTGGTCATGATTTTGTAATAGAAGATGAAGATATAGACTTTGATTATATAGAAAGAGAGCAGCTTTTGGAGATAATTAGTAATATGCCCGCTGGCTACCGTCTGGTTGTAAATATGTATTTTATTGATGGTTACAAGCACCAAGAAATTGCCGAAATGTTGGGGATATCACAAAGTACTTCAAAGTCACAATTATTTCATGCAAAAGCTTGGTTAAAAGCTAGAATAAATAAAACGAAGGTTAAAGTGTTAGTGGCAGTTTAAGTAAATACAATTATGATACAAATTGTTCTTATCCTCTAAACCTCTTTGTTTTCAAACAAAAACCGTAAAATAATTCAATATAATGGATGATTTTAAAATAAAAAAAGCATTAAAAGCTGCCTTTGACGACTTCGAATTGTCGCCAAATGAGGATTTATTTGTGAAAATTTCAGAAAAGATAGCCGAACAGAAAGTTGAAAGAAAACCTATTAATAAGTTTGTAAAATATAGGTTTCTAGGCCTTTTTGTTTTGCTATTTGGATTGGGCACAGTTTATTTTTTTAACGAAAATGTTGAGAAAATAGATAATGAAATTAAAAATCTTGATTCAAAAATAGATCATTCAGTTAATTCTACTTCGGCAATAAATATTGTTTCAAATAATAGAAATGAAATAAAAAACACAAACAATAAATCTACTAATTCATTGATTGCTAATAGTATAGATGCAAATAGTATTGAAATTATCTCACCAATAAAAAACAATATTCAATCGAAAACCACTAGAATTGTCAATAAAAAAGTTTCATCAAATCCAAAATTAGATCAATTGAAAGTTTTAAATAGTTTAGAAACTAATTATTTCTCAAAAGGTAAAAATCACCAGATAAAAAGTTTAACTGGAAAGGTTGAAAATGATTTAAAAGATGAAAACCAAATAATCTTTTCAACTAGATTTGGTAATCAGAATTCCGAAATGATAGAAACAGGAAATACAAATGTTACAAATTCAGCAAATGTAACACTAGTTAATAATATTAAAAATGTAGATATTATTAAATTAACTAATCGTTTGAAAAACAAAGGTTTACCGCAATTCCTATCACCCAAAAGCCCGAAAAAGGAGCTTCCAAAAATAAATAAAACAACACCTTTGGCAATAGAATTAGGTATCAATCCATTCTACGCATTTCAAAAAATTGAGCCAACTGAGGCAGGCTTGGCCAATATTCAAAATATTTCAACTGGAAATATTGGTACTAAACAGCGCATGGGATTTGCCATGACTGCAGCTTATGTGCTCAATTGGACAAAGCAGTCGAGGCTTCGATTGGGGGTAAGTTATAAAGACATTTTCCAAAAAGTAGGTTATGAACAAGCGACTGACGTTTACGAACTTCAAACCATAAATAACCAAACTGTTCTGGTTCGAAAAGGACTGCCATATAAGGAGGAAAAGCGTAATCAACTAGTTGGAATTAAGGCAGATAGGCAGTTTTTCTTACAGCTTTCTACACCAACTAGATTTTATGCAAGCCTTGGTGCAGAGTATACTAAAGCACTCAAAGGTAAAACCCAAATGCTTTTTGTAAACTCCACTATTGGAATTGACGTGCCACTCAAAAACAAATGGCGGCTACAAATTGAACCTAGCTATTCTTATGCATTATTAGGCACCACCGATGCCAATAAATTTGTTAACATTAATCCGAACCATTTGGGTTTAAAGTTTGGACTTTTATATGAGATTAGGAAGTAGTTTTAATTTTAGGGAAAAATATTCGTCATGAAATGCCCGCAATCTAAAGGTTTTTGAATGCAAGAAGATCTAAAAATATGGGTATTCGATGTATAAAATGCTGAATATTAGTTATTTAAATACAGGAACTTATATATTGAAAGTAAAAATTGGTGAAAATATTTTAGAAAGATAAATAATAAAAAATTAATAAATACAACCATTTCCACTTTTTCTCGTCAAGGAATTAGAATACAACAACTAATAATGAACATAACCATTAAAATACTATTTCTACTAATACTAACCAATAAAATAACCGCACAAAATACTATTTGTGCCGACGAAAAACCCTTGAACATTCAAATATTGGACAAATATGGCTTTGTAAAAACTAGTAATTTTTGTCAAGGTGAGGAAGTAACTTTTAAAGTTGAGGGTAATTTTGATAGGTATATTTGGGGCATTAATAATGATAATTCTGATTTAAATAGGGCTTATTTTTATGAGCCAACCTTGAAAATTAAGCTACCATATTATCAAGCACATATTACCATAAGCACATACAAAAAAGGGGATGCATGCTATGGTAAAGGCAGTAAGTCTATCAATGATTTTATAACTACACAACGAAATTTAATAGTAGCCGACTCAGCATTTGTAGGCGAAGAAATAATAATATCAACCAATTTCCATAATTTTGACGACATACTTTACACACCCTACGACACACTGTTTAATTTTTCAGGCTTTGAAAAAATAAACTTTCAAGCCAACCAAGCCGGAACCTATAAGCTTGTAAACGAACGTATTAACAACAAATGTGGCAACCACGACTTAGAGAAAACGGTTTATTTAACGAATAATATAGCCCAAACTACACTTGAAATTACAAACGCAACAAATAATAAACTTTGCGAAGGTTGGCTATTGGAAATTGGATTAAAACCCGTAAATCTAAAGATTAAAAATCCAAATTATACTGTATATATTTCCTCTAGCCCTAATTTTATAAAAGATAATTATTATGAACGATTGGCATATATCACTACTGAAAATGGCTTAATTGTAAAACCAGATTATAATTTAAGTGGGAAATATTTATTTGTGAGAGAGCAGTATTCTGGGGTGTACTCAAATGTGATTGGGCCATTTAAACCAGCCGACAAAACCAAGGCTACAGCAGAAAATTTAGAAATCTTACAATATCCACAAACTATTCTTAGCCAAGGCGACTCAACAATATATCACATAAAATCAAATCTAAATGCGAAAATATTTTGGATGGATAATAGCAATATTATAAACCAACAAGCAGATAAATTGACTATAAAAAGAAATGGGTATTTTTGGCCTATTTTTACTTATGATGGCGAATGTGTTTCATTTGGTAATAATTATAAAGCCTTGTATGTATCTGATTTTGAGAGCATTATTCCTAGTATATCCGTTTCAAAATCATGTGAAAAGAAAAATTATTTAAAGCTAGATTTAAGAGCTGCTGCACAATTTAGAGATACTGAAATAAAAACTAAATTGAAAATTAGGTGGTTTCGAAATGGAATATTTTTAAAGGAGACTCAGGAATTAGAATTTATTGCAACCCAATTGGGCAATTACCATTGCGAAGTTTGGGATTTGGAAAAAATGATAGAATCGAATAAAGTATTTGTTAAGGATTTTAATAAGGATATTGCGACAGTAAAAGTATTTGGTTATCCATTAGGTAGTAATATATGTGCAAATGCCGATTTTGCAGCTCAATTATATACTGATGCATATAATTATACTTTATCTAATTCAAATAATTTTCAAGAAGTTGTGAGAATTAAAGCGACAGACTCACTATATATATTTAACTGGTTTATTGATAATGAATTACAAACAAACCATTCGCCAAAACTAGAATTACCTGCCAGCAAAGATAAATTCAGTTTAAAACTTATGGTAAATGATGGTGAATGTAATTATATTTCAGCACCTCAAATAATTCAAACAAAAAATATTACTCTATTATTTTTTAAACCAAAATATGAATTTTGTGAGAATAATATTGGAGAAATTTTAGCACCGATTGATGAATCTATTGGAACAGGGAATGCTTATGGTACTTTTGAATGGTATAAAGATGGTAAACTTTTTTTAACAAAATTCGCTGATTTCACAGCTAGTATTAATGATATTAACTTAAAAACAAAAGAACCTGGCACTTATTTTCTTGTCCGAAAAACTGTTTTAAAATCAGATCCAAGCATCAATTGTACAATAACAAGCAATCCTTTTGAAATAATTTTAAAAAAAAACTTATCAATAAAATCAGACCAATACTTAAAACGACTTTGCCCAACAGACCCGCTATTAGGCTTGAGATTACCGAATACTAATTTTGAAAAAATTGAATGGTTTTTCAATGATAAACTTGTTGTAGATCAAACACTTAACTATTCAACAAATCGAGATTCAACATATTTGCAATTAAATACAGCAGGAAGTTATTTTGCAAAAATTACTTATCCAAATGATTGTATTGCTACTTCAGAAGTACTTAATTTTGACGGCACAAATGACTTTGAGATAATTAAAACCGGAATGAATGAGGCTTATTGTAAAGGTGATGAAATAATGCCATCAAATTTTTACGAATTAAGAAACATTCCATTTGAGTATACATGGCAAAGAGATAGCTTATTTGTATCAATAAATCAACAAATAATTCCCCAAAAATCAGGTACTTACCAGTTAACTGCGAAACATTCGAATGGAAATTGCACTTTAAAGTCAAAACCAATAAAAATAAGTTTACCAAATACTAACTATGATTTGTCATTAAAAGATTCTACTTCACTGTGTATTGGATCAAAATTGGCAGTAAATCTTTTGGACTCCATGGCAAATATTTTAACTTGGTTTAATGAAAATAAAAGTATAGAAAGTGCTGATACAATTAATATCAAAACAAAAGGCACCTATCAAGCTTTTTTCAATAATGCAAATTGCCCCAACGATTACCACTTCAGCAATACCCTAAAAGTTAC
>JANMZR010000393.1:0-3202 GCA_031383555.1 Cytophagaceae bacterium
GGGTCAGGATTATGCTCGCTGATTTCTCTTAACACCCCAATTCGTGCGCCTTTTAGTCCATTTTTTTGAAGAAATTGGGTGTAATTGGCTGGAATCTTACCTTCCGAATATTTCGTTATGCCATCATTGGTATCATATCCAACCATTATTTCCAAAACCCGTGTCGCATCTTCCACCGTTCTACACATGGGACCCACTACGTCATTTCTTAAAAAAAGCGGTACAATTCCTTCACGACTAATTAGTCCGATAGTGGTGCGAAAGCCTACCAATGAATTATGTTAAGAAGGGCCTCGAATTGAATTACCCGTATCCGTACCTAAACCAACAGTTCCAAAATTTGAAGCAACAGATGCACCCGTTCCACCACTGGAACCTGCTGTTGTATAGTCTAAATCATAAGGGTTTCGAGAAAGTCCATTCGTAGAACTAAAGGAAGCCCATGGCGTAAAAGCCCATTCAGCCATGTTAGATTTGGCAATCACAATGGCCCCTGCTTTTACCAATTTATCAATCACAAAAGCATCTTCCTCTGGAATAAAATCTTTCAAAGCGAGAGCGCCTGCTGTAGTAGCGAGTCCTTTGGTTTGGATATTGTCTTTCACAATAATTGGAATGCCATGCAGCGGTCGCAGCACTTTGGTTTTTTTATATTCTTCATCCAATGCTTTCGCAATGGCCAAAGCTTTTGGGTTAATACCTGAAATAGCGTTAATTTTTTTATCAAATAGATTAATGCGGTCTATATATGCTGCAACCAATTGCTGACTCGTGAACTTTCCTTTTTTGTAAGCCGCATGAATTTGGGTAACGGTTATTTCAGAGAGATTGATGGGCTTTTTCGATTCATTTTTTTCTATTGATTGCGAAAAAATAGAACCAGCAAATAATATTGCGGTGATGGTTAATAGAAGTTTCTTTGTCATGTTATTTTGATTTAATAAACACCTTTAAAAAATACATCGTTGATAATAATAAGAGAAATATACCCATAGCGATTATCTCTTTTTGTTTGGATTGAAAGATAAACCATGTTAAAATAACCAAAGTTAATAGCGGAATTGATAGGCCACCTGGTAATTTAAAAGATGCGGGGAGGACAGTATCGCCCGAAATTCTAAACTTGATAGCTGATAAGGCCACACCGACATACAAAAATAGAGTTGAGAGGGTGGCCAGAATCAATAATTGTTTGAAACCACCCGAAAAAGCCATTAGAAAAGAGATGACTGAAAAAGTTATGATTGTCCAATGTGGGGTTGCATATTTTGGGTGTATTTTTGATAAAAACTTGGGCAATAAGCCGTCATTTGCACCTGCAAACATGACTCTTGAAAATACAAGTACGATGGAATTTATACTACTGAAAATCGCTATTAACCCACAAACAATTAGCATTTTAGTGCCCCAATTGCCCAATAATACCCCTGCCACAGCGGCCAAAGGTGCTTTCTGCTGTAATAGGTTATTGCCAAGTGTACTTTGCGCCACTATTTGCAGGAGCGAAAAAAAGACAATAATACATACCACTCCTAATATTAAGCCTAATGGAGCTGTTCGGCTTGGGTTTTTCATTTCACCACTAATATTTAACGCAGTTTCACCGCCTATAAAAGCGAAAAATAAGATGATTGATGCCGCCCCCAATTTGTCAAAACTTGGAAACCCCTCCCAATGTAAGTTAGTGGTATTTAATTGAAATAAGCCGACTATAACAATTAAAACAAGTGGTATGATTTTAATAAATGTGATGGCTTTTATAATATTCATACCTTGTTTGACGCCGATAATATTGATGAAAGCATAAAAACTAAACAAAAGGAAAAATAATATTCCTCTATAAATTGGTAAATTAAAAATAGGGTAGGGAACAGAAAGCATATCGGTAATACCATTGATAAGTGCCGCCGCTACTAAAACACCCGTACCAAACCATAAAAGTCCATTGGCAATAAAGCCAAAATAGGGTCCAAATGCTTCTTCAATATAAGCATAAGAGCCCCCCGAAATGGTGATTCGACTTCCTACTTCGGCATAACACAAGGCAATCAATAAAACCATTAATCCACACAGAACATAAGCCACAATACTTGCATTGCCCAGAATGCCTGCAATAAGGGCAGGTAATAAAAAAATGCCACTGGCGACGGAGATATTAATAACGTTGACAGCTACATCCAAAACGCCTAATTCTCTTTTTAAACCTTCATTTTGATTGTCTTCCATTTTTTTTTGATTTATTGGGTGTGAAAAGTGGTTTTGAATTAAGGGGATAAGTCTAGTTACTCGAATAATTAATTTCCGAAAATTTCTCAAATAAACCCGTTGTTGCCGGATATTCCATATTGTCAATAATTTCTGCATCGGAGGGCACAGGTACCTCCTTTTCTTTCCCAACGGCCACAATGCGGTCGGCCTTAACAATCCCTAAAGCGGTTGATAATTTTTTGCCAAGCCTGTCAATTAATTCACCAAAATAGATGGCTTTTATCTGAGCTGATACAACTAATGCTTTGTGTGTTTCCTCTGGCGTTTCTGCCATTGATTGCATGGCAACTATCATTAAAGCGAGACAAAAGGAAATTTTGTTTTTCATCTTTATATAGATTTTAGGGGATTATTTTAATATAAACTTCATCTATTGATTGCAATTTACTGTTTTGGATTACACTTTAATAATCAAATTTGGGGAATTTAAATGAGCAAATCGATAAAAAAATAAATTATTTTATTAAGAAGCCTTAACTACTCGCTGCTATTAGGCCCCTGTATTTAACAATAGAATAAACCACCTTCTGTCATGTGGCAATGATTCGCTCATCAACCACGCCAGCATGCCAGTACTACACTCGTAAGCTTCTCATTATCAATTATCTAAGGGACGAATGTCGCACACAGCTTCGAGGAATACAGTCCAGGGAGGGGTCGCCTGTCAAGTCGGCGGAGTGGGTTTACATTTTTGTATAACATCACTTACTAACAATATATTGATTCTTCATAAAATATGTTTTTCATTATAAATTTCATAAAAAAATACAAATTTTAGGTCGATTAAACTTTTGTGCTTTATGAATTTGTGTGTGTAATAAATTTCTAATTTTATTTAATTGACAAAATTAAAAATTATTTTTTTAATGCATTTGTTGATTATACTTAATTTCTTTGTTCTTTTCACTGGGCGTGCCCGTCTATACAAAAGAAC
>JANMZR010000284.1:0-2182 GCA_031383555.1 Cytophagaceae bacterium
TGTTTTGATACCGAAACCACGTCTGTGGATGCATTTGAAGCCGAATTGGTAGGTATTTCGTTTGCATATTTTGAAAATGAGGCTTTTTATATACCCGTTCCTGAAAATAGAGCCGAAGCTCAAAAAATTATAGAAATGTTAAGACCAGTTTTCGAAAATGAAAGCATAGAAAAAGTGGCACAAAACATAAAGTATGATTTGATGGTTTTGCAAAATTATGGAATCGAAGTTAAAGGCAAATTGTATGACACTATGCTAGCTCACTATTTAATTGAGCCAGATAAGCGCCATAATATGGATGTGATGGCTGAAAACTATCTCAACTATACACCTGTTTCTATAGATGAGTTAATTGGCAAAAAAGGTAGCAAGCAAGGCAATATGCGTGATGTGGACCACAATATTATAAAAGAATACGCTGCTGAAGATGCTGACATAACAATGCAACTGAAGCATAAATTAGACCCTATTTTAGCTAAAAATCCCAAAGGAAAAACCTTAATGGAAGAGCTTGAAATGCCGTTGACGCATGTATTAGCCAGTATTGAATCGGAAGGTATAAAAATAGATACCGAAGCACTTCATGCTATGTCATCGGTTTTAAGTACCGATATTACTGAAATAGAAACCAAAATATATGATTTGGCTGGCTTGAAATTTAACATTGCCTCGCCAAAGCAATTAGGAGAAATTCTTTTTGAACACTTAAAATTAGATCCAAAAGCAAAAAAAACCAAAACTGGGCAATGGGCAACTGGTGAAGACATCCTTTCAAAACTAGAAAAAGACAACCCAATTATACAAAATATATTGGATTTCAGAGAGTTACAAAAATTAAAATCGACTTATGTGGATGCGTTGCCCTTGCTTATTTCCAAAAAAGATGGCCGTATACATACTTCCTTTAACCAAGCGGTTGCAGCCACTGGCAGGTTGAGCTCCACTAATCCAAATTTGCAAAACATACCAATCCGCACAAAAAGAGGTAGAGAAATAAGAAAAGCATTTATTCCTAGAAATGAGGAGTTCAAAATACTTTCCGCTGATTACTCACAAATAGAATTACGAATTATGGCGGCAGTTTCAGGTGATACGAGTATGATGGAGGCCTTTAACAAGGGAATTGACATTCACTCCACCACTGCGAGTAAGGTATTTGGTGTTGAACTCAACGAAGTAACACAAGAAATGCGCAGAAGAGCCAAAATGGTGAACTTCGGTATTATTTATGGCATTTCAGCTTTTGGTTTATCGCAAAGACTTGACATTCCTCGAAAAGAAGCGGCGGAAATTATAGACAATTATTTCAAAGAATTCCCTTCTATAAGCCAATACATGAACAATGTGGTTGAAGAGGCTCGCCAAAATCATTTTGTGGAAACTATAATGGGCCGCAGAAGGTACCTTCGAGATATCAATTCGCAAAACCAAGTGGATAGGGGTTTTGCAGAAAGAAATGCGATAAATGCCCCTATTCAAGGTTCTGCCGCCGATATGATTAAGGTAGCCATGATTAAAATTCATAATCATATAAAAAGCGAGAAAATGAAGTCAAGAATGATACTCACAGTGCATGATGAATTGGTTTTTGACGCCCATGAAACTGAAATTTTCGAGCTAAAAAACATAGTAAACGATTTGATGGTCAATGCAATACCTCTTTCTGTAAAAATGGAAACAGGTATTGGAGTGGGGTTAAATTGGCTGGAAGCGCATTGATGATGATTTAAAAAAATGCAATTCACAAAAAAGGACAAAGAAGTATATTATGGTTCAGCGAGGTTTTTAAAGGTCAGCGAAGCTATGCACCTCGCTGACCTTTGATTTCTTAGCTTATTTTCCCCTGAATCCATCCGATAACTCCGCCCACCAGTGTGCCTATGATGGTATTAGAAACAATATCTATTGCCATCATTTTAGTAGTCATAAAGTTGAAAGAGGCAAACATCCAAATGTCAAACCACAAAATAATCAGAAAAACTACCCATACACTTGACATGACACCGCCCTTGAAAGTGCTAACGTCGAAGCGATTGAGAAGTAAAGCGAGCAGGATAGACATTGTTAGGTTTGCTAAAATAATGGGTACAATACTTGGATTTTGATTAACAGCACTACCCATGGCGGTCATCATTTCGGTCATCAAATCTTTGAGTAGCACCTCAAAAACGAGACCACCTAG
>JANMZR010000296.1:0-3640 GCA_031383555.1 Cytophagaceae bacterium
ACTGATAACAATGCCTGCTTTGACATTACTTCCCAATCAGGTATATCGTCACCCATATATATTACATTATTTTCGTCAATTTTGTTTTCTGTGATATATTTTTCATAAATATCAATTTTTGACTTACCCCCAGAACCCATATACAAGTCCTTGATTTTCAGGTATTCCATACGTTTTGCAACACCTTCTTGGTTGCCTCCGGTTATAATGCAAATTCGATAATTAGCTTTAATTGCACGCTCAAAAGCATAGCCATCACGCACGTTAAAAGTACGAAACATCTCACCTGAAGCCAAACTGCCTAAGCCTCCATCAGTCATTACACCGTCTACATCAAATATAAAATTCGTAATATTTTTTAGTCTTTCATTCAATTCTACTTTTTTCATTTATTCATCAGGATTATAAGTTTTGAAAATACTTTCGCTAAGTACCCGATATATTTTTTCATTTTGGGGATTAGTTTTCAGTAATTCAATATGGCTTTTTATTGTTTTCTGGTCACCTCGACGAGCTGGCCCAGTTTGAACTTCATATATATCTTCAGCTAATAGAGCTTTTGAAATAGTTTCTTTGATAATTGGCTTTAACAATTTCATTTCCAGCTCATTATCCACTAAAATGTCTTGTGTTATAGCCAATAAATGGTTTACAAAATTGTTAGAAAAAACAGCGGCTAAGTGTAATATTTTTCGTTCATTAGAGTCAACCAAATATACAATATCGCTAATTTCTTGTCCCAACTTTATTAAGATATTTTCAGTTGGTTTATCAGGAGCTTCCAAACATATCGGAACCTCGCTAAAATTTAATTTTTTATTTTTTGTAAAAGTCATTAGTGGGTAAAATATACCAACATTAATTGACTCATCTTCAGTCTGTTCAACCCAGTTTAGTAATAAATCTAACGATTTTGTGCCAGATGTGTGCACTAAAATTGAGTTTTCAGGCAAAATAAGTTGATCTAAAACTTCGGAAAAAGCGTCATCTCTTACTGCTAATACAAATAATTCGGCTTCTGATTTGCCAAAATCTAATTTTGTAAAGCTCTGTGCATCAAATAGTTTACTTACTAAAGCTTTGGCGTTTATTAACTGCCTACTATAAATTTCGCAAATATGGTGCCCTTTATCCTCAAAAGCTTGCGACAAATGCCAAGCTACATTTCCAGAACCAATAAAGGATATTTTCATCCAAATTTTTTAAAAAAACAATTTTTTTGTGAAGATAACCGATTTTAATTTCGGATAAAAAAATTGCTGCTCATTACGAATAAATTACCTTTGTGATGGTGAAAAAAATTTGTGTAATTATTCCAGCTTTCAACGAAGAAAATGCAATTGGCAATGTTTTGGACGCAATTCCAAAATATTTAGTTCATGAAATTGTAGTGGTAAACAATAATTCTACAGATGGTACAGCAGAAGTGGCTTCAAAACATGGTGCTACTGTTTTATTTGAAAAAAAGAGTGGTTATGGACGTGCTTGCCTCAAAGGTATCGAATATTATAAAAGTCAAAATAATTTACCTGATATAATTGTTTTTTTGGATGGAGATTATTCGGATTACCCCGAAGAAATGGGAAAACTGATAAAGCCTATTTTAGATAAAAAAGCAGACATGGTGATTGGCTCAAGGGCTTTAGGAGTTAGACAATCTGGCTCAATGACTACTCCTCAAATATTCGGTAATTGGCTGGCTACCAGACTTATTGATTGGTTCTATAAGGTTAAATTTAGTGATTTGGGGCCATTTAGAGCCATTTCTTGGGAAGCGCTTTTAGCGTTGAATATGATTGACAAAACTTATGGCTGGACGGTTGAAATGCAAGTAAAAGCTGCTAAAAAAGGTTTGAAATCTGTTGAAATACCTGTAAATTATAGAAATAGAATTGGAGTTTCTAAAGTATCAGGAACCATAAAAGGCACGATACTGGCTGGTTATAAGATACTTACAACTATTTTTAAATATATTTGAAAAGAAGAATATTACAAATCTCAGTCCATCTCTTTACATCCGTACTACAAATGTGCGCCAACTAAAACTAAACTCAACATGCCAATTTGGGCAATAATTATTATCATTTTTTATGCTTTCACATTAATTTTTGTGTTCAGCTTTAGCTTATCGCAATTGCATTTGGTCTATAAATATTTATTTATGAAAAGGCCAGAAAATTTGGAACCCTTCCTTGTAAATTCTAATAAATTACCTAAGGTCACTATTCAATTGCCAATATATAACGAAATGTATGTTGTGGAAAGGCTTTTGGATGCTATTTCTAAAATAGAATATCCTATACATTTACTTGATATTCAAGTACTTGACGATTCTACTGACGAAACCAGTGCAACTTTAAAGGAGAAAATAAGTGTTTTGCAAAATAAGGGATTTGATATTCAGCATATACAACGGGAAGAAAGAACGGGTTATAAAGCAGGTGCACTTGCCTTTGGGATGGTCATATCCAAAGGAGAATTTATCGCAATATTTGATGCCGATTTTATCCCAAAAACCAGTTTTTTATTAGAAACATTACCTTATTTCGAAAGTGAAAAAATAGGAATGGTGCAAAGCCGTTGGCTACATATCAATGAAAATTATTCATTACTTACCAAATTACAAGCTTTTGGTTTAGATGCCCATTTTACTATTGACCAAGTAGGTAGAAATATTGGCGGTTACTTTTCAAATTTTAATGGCACAGGAGGTATTTGGCGAAAAACCTGCATTGAGGAGGCTGGAGGCTGGAGTGCCGATTGCCTTACAGAAGATTTGGATTTGAGCTATCGAGCTCAATTAAAAGATTGGAAATTCAAATATTTGGAAGAATTGGGTAACCTTGCTGAACTTCCAGCTGAAATTCAAGCTGTAAAATCGCAACAATTTCGTTGGGCAAAAGGAGCTGCTGAGGTGGCAAGTAAGCTCTTATTTAAAATAATAGGCAGAAAAGATTTAAGTATTGTTACGAAAATTCATAGTTTCTTTCATTTGGCCAATTCTGCAACTTATTTGGGTTTAATTTGCACTGCTTTGCTTACCCTTCCAGTTTTAGTAATTCAAGAAAAATACCCCCAAACGGCCAAATACATTAGTTTTGCCCAATATTTTCAAATAAGTTTTGTATTTTTAGGCATTTATTTTTGGACTTCGTTTCGACAAAAAAACAACAATTTCTTTTACTTTATGGGTTTTTACCCTCGATTTTTGGCTTTCATGATGGGGCTTTCATTGTATAATTCTGTTGGAGTATTGCAAGGATATTTAGGAAAGAAAAGTCCCTTTGTTCGAACGCCAAAATATAATATTAATTCAAAAGCAGATGGTTGGATTAATAAAAATTATGTGAGCTCAAAAATTGACTCTTATTTTATTTTAGAGGGCATTTTATGTTTATATTTTGCAATAAGTCTTTTCTATGTGATTCATAATCAGACATTTGGCAGCATTCCTTTTATTGTTCTACTTCTTTGCAGATTTCTCTAATGGCGCTACGGCACAATTAAAAAAGACCATCAATGATGACCTGCAGGGCCAGGGCGGAAATTTCAGCCGCGATTATATCAGTGCCTTAAAAGCAGACAGGAAAAGTTTTTACATGAGTGATATGATGAGGTCGCTTGGATTTATTATAGCCGG
>JANMZR010000323.1:0-13011 GCA_031383555.1 Cytophagaceae bacterium
CCCGGACACAACTCGGAAGCACGTTTGAGGTTCTTTTCATCCACATCACAAATGGCCACAATTTCAACTGAGGCATGTTTTTTGAATTGTTGCAAATCGCCCCAGCCCATTCCGCCTACCCCAATGGAGGCATGCCGTAATTTTGTGCCGGCGGCCAACATAGCAGATGCTTCATTTGTAAATAATAATGGAACAGCCATAACAGCTTTAGCAGTATTAATCATAAATTCCCTGCGAGAATTCACTTTTTCTTTCTTTTTCATTGGCTTAGAAATGAGATAATTTTAATCGTTTTGTGTTACAAATATTAACTTTTAATTTTTGCTTTTGAAAATTTATTCACAATATTTATTTCTTGCATTAAATTATTAAAAAAGAGATCAAAAGTATTCCTATACCGTTTTGATATCTTTTTCTGAATAATTTAAATAGGTGAAACTATTTCTTTACTGATGATGCCATTTGGTTCCAAAATTTTGCAAATATCATTAATTTACCATTTTCAGCTCCCTTAATGAGCTCATTGTTTATTTGCCAAATGAAAATAAAAAAAAGGACGGCTACACTATAAAAGTAGGACCGTCCCTTTTCTGATTTCAAATATCTAGTTTTACTTATCCCACCAAACCTTAGTATCTAAATCATTGGCACCTTGGCGAGCAATTGAGGCTTTCAAATTTTCCGAATTGATAGAAATTTCCGAAGTTGGGTACGATAACCGATTGATAAAATTACCTTTTATCCCTTTTCCTGGAAAAGGATTTGGAGCCAATTTTGGAAAGCCAGATCTGCGGAAATTCGCAAAAGCCTCTGGCCCGTTTAAGAATGACGAAATCCAATATTGTGTATTTATCTGCTCCAACGGTGAGGCGGCATCGTAGGCGTTGGTTAGCAAATAAGCATCAACATCGGCAGTTGAAACAGCCGAAGCTGCATCATAATCAGCCATTTGAGCCATATGCGCACGTATGCCAGCTTTGTAGAAATCTTCAACTGAACCCGAAGTAAAACCTCTTTGAGCTGCCTCAGCCAATAACAATTGAGTCTGCGAATAGGTAACTAAATACATTGGTGCTGCAACTTTTAGCATACGAGCACGGTCAACTTGCGAATAATCATAAAAGCTAGCCAACCCATCAGTTTTACTTTGGCCAACTATGGTTGAATTATCAAAGCCAAAGGGCATTCCTATTTGCACAGCAGGGTCAATATTTGCTCTAGCGGCCACTTGCTGTGGGCCAGAGGTAGCCCCAACATAACGCACGGCTATCGATTTTAAACGAGGATCACTTGTTTTTTTCAAATAATCATGAAATGGTTTTGCTAAATAAAAATTAGCGGCTTCCGTAGAATTTACCATATTGCCAATACCATTTACATAGTTTGCATCATGTTTGATAAAGCAATTGTCGGCATTGCTGGCCATTAAACCTCCTGAAATCGCTTTTTCAACTGTTGATTTGGCTAAGGCTAGATCAACTTCGGTTAGTCGCATGCCAGCTCTGAGCAATAAGGAGTTAGCAAACTTTTTCCATTTAGGAACATCACCTCCATATAGTACCTCGGCCGTTTCTTTGGTTTTTGTAGCGTCTAATGCGGCTGAAGCTTCGGTAAGCTCTTTTATTATTCCTGTATAAATATCTTTTTGTGTTTCATATTTTGGTAAAATTACTTGGTCAGTATAACCTTTACCAGCCTCGGAATAAGGTACTTCGCCGTATGTATCAGTTAATAACATAAAAGCGTACGATTGCCAAATACGAGCCATATTATATAGGTTAGCTCTGTTGGGCAATACCTTTGTTGTGTTAATTACATCATAGGAGTTTCTGATAACATTTCTATACATTCTCTGCCAAATGGCTTGTGTATTATCACCATTTTCTTGATTGAAGTTGGCACCAGTTAATACACCTGAATTGGGTGTAACCATCTGCTGCACAATCCCTATCTCATACATTACAGTATTGGAAGGTAAAGACATATTTACAATTGAATTATTAAATGTAAACACAGGATTGATGGCCGTAGCAGCTGTTTTATTTATATTCAGCTCGTCGAAACCTTTGTCGCAACTTGTTAAAAATAAGCCAGTTACGAGGAATATTGATTTTATTGTATTTTTCATATTTTATCTTTTTAAATGATGCTTATTTGCAATAAACTATTTGTCTATTGCCTATATGTCACTTTGCCTTTTTTAAAATTTAACATTTAAATTGAAACCCATACTTCTTGTTGTAGGTAAACCTGTACTTTCCATGCCTGAAATATTATCGGAACTATAGCCAAACGATTCTGGATCAATATTATCCACCCATTTTTTCAATAACAATACATTATTAGCAACAAAGCTTAGTTTCATTGATTTTACAGGAAAGTTTTTAGGCAACAATTTTGTAATATCATAGCCTGCTGTAATTTGACGTAGCTTCCAATAGCCTCCATTATATACTACAGGTTCTACCAAAGCCAATGATCGTACAACCGACCAGTAATCTTGTGGGTTTGCCTTTACAGTATTAACCTCACCTTTATCATTTACACCAACACCAACAATTCCACCCGAATCCCGGCCAGGTAATGTCATTTTATGCTTACCATGACGTACAGCATTGAAGTTGGTGCCAGAAAGCATCTTATTACCCAACTTGAAGTCGATTAACACGGAAAGAGAAATTCCTTTATACGTGAATCCATTGGTAATACCTCCCACCCATTTAGGTAAAGCTGAACCATAAGAAATCAAGTCGGCTGTTCGCAAAGGAATACCATTGGCTCCAAAAATTTGTTTGCCTGAAGCATCTCTCTTAAAGCCGAAGCCATAGATAAGCCCCATCTCTTGACCAACAACTTGTCGTTGTTCACCGTTGAAAACATGCGTGCCAGTTGTAATTCTGGTACCTGGGGTATCATTAAGTAAGCTCAATACTTTAGTAATATTATAAGAACCCGCCAATGTCAGATCCCAAGAAAAATCATTGGTTCTAATCGGAACAATGTTTAGTAGTAGTTCAAAGCCTTTATTTTGGCTTTTTCCACTATTAATTAATGAAGATTGAAAACCCGACGCATCAGAAATTTGGGCTTGAACAATCTGATCAGAAGTCAATTTCTTATAAACAGCAGCATCAATATTTAATCGATTTTTAAATAATTTTAATTCTAATCCAATTTCAGACTCTGAAGTACGCATTGGTTTCAGGTTGGCATTGGGTACTGATGAGCCTTGCGAGCCGCCAACTGGTTGGTTTCCAAAAAGATTACCATTAATGCCATAAAATAAGTTGTTGGAATAAGGGCCTACATCTGTGTCAGACCCCACTTCGGCATAAGCTGCTCTTAATTTTCCAAAAGTCAACCAAGTCGGTAACGTTTTAAATGCTTGTGAAAACACAAAACTTGCCGAAACAGAAGGGTAAAGAATACTTCTATTAGCTGGTGAAAGCGTTGAAAACCAATCGTTTCTTGCTGTTGCATTTAAATATAAAAAGTTACGAAATGAAATTTCTGCAGAACCATAAACTGAATTTACTTTTCGCTCACTTAGGCCATAAATTGGGTCTTTTACTCTGCCATTTTGAACTGTATAGAGGTCACGCACTACAAAGTCTTGCACAAAAGTGCTGTTCAGATCAAATCGGCGATACATTTGGTTGCCTCCTACGTTAACATCTAAACCAAAATCACCAAATTTTTGTGTGGCTGCAATTAATATATCAGTATTTGTTTCACGAAATCTTCTTGATTCTTGGGTAAACGACCCATTCACAAAACCAGCTGGAGCAGGCGCCAGCGAGGCCGTGCCAGTTGCAAAATTGTTATAATCTTGATCACGTGACCAATAGTCTTGCCCAACACGCCCTTGCACATATAACCAATCTGTTAAGTTGTATTTTGCCGAAATATTTCCGAAAATACGATCACGAGTTATATTTTGTTTTTGCTTTTCTAATACCCAATAAGCGTTGGTTCTATTCATGAATCGGGAATAAATATATTCGTTGCCATCGGGATTCGCAAATTTCTCTTTAAACAAACTCAAAGGCATAGTATTGGCTAAGTTTGAGATTGTTGTAGGAATTGAATTGTCCTGATTGGCAATGTTTGGCGGGTTTTTATTGTTCTCATTGGAATAATTCATGTTACCGGAAAAGCTCAATTTTTTACTCAACTCATAAGCAAAACCCAAATTGATAGTTTTACGATTGAAGGTATTATTTTGTACAATTCCTTTGCTATCCATATTTGCAAAGGAAAGGTTAAAGCCACCTTTATCAGTACCCGATGATAAGGTTATAGTATTAGTAAAGTTAGAGCCATTTCTATAAAAAGCACCCACATGGCTTGGCTGAGCCACATAGGGCACTTCTACATCGTATAATTTTTGCATCATACCAGGGGCTATTTTCTCGCCAAAACTCCACTGGCCCGATGTTGGATTGGCCGTTGTTGGCCTTACACCACCTTCACCTTGACCATATTCGTATTGATAATCAGTGAAGTCAAGCGGTGTTTCATTAGTAAAATTGGAGTTGAAGGAAACACCAATTCCTTTGCCAGAGCCTTTAGTTTTAGTCGTGATCATTATTACACCATCTTTGGCACGTGAGCCATAAAGGGCAGCTGCAGTTGCACCTTTAAGTACAGTCATGCTCTCGATATCATCAGGATTGATGGATGAAAGTCCGTCGCCCCCATCAGATGTATTGCCACCACCACGTACTCCAATTGAATTGTCAGAGGAGGCATTGCCTGGGTTGGTGCCAAAGTTGGTATTGTCAACTGGCACACCATTGATTACGATAAGAGGTGTATTTTGGCCTGAGAATGAGGATTGACCACGAATACGAATTTTCGAAGAACCCGCAGGCCCAGTGCCTAATGCTGAAATGTTTACACCCGCAATTTTACCTTGTAAAGTATTTACAAAATTGGGTGTACGGTTCTCAGTTATCGCTTCAGAACCAACTGTTGTTGTGGAATAGCCTAGTTTTTTGGATTCTTTTTTAATACCCAAAGCAGTAACAACCACTTCTGATAGCGCTTGACTGTCTTCTTCCAATCCAATATTTAAAACAGATTGGTTGCCAACCGCCAATTCCTGAGTTTTATGGCCTACATAGCTCACCACCAACACACTATTTGGGGATGCATTTAAACTAAACTTACCTGAAGCATCAGTATTTGTACCCATATTGGTACCTTTCACTAAGATGGAAACACCTGGAAGTGGCGAATTATCTTTTGTAGACATTATCGTCCCGGTTACCTTTTGTGCTTGAATTAAATTAACTGAAAAAAAACACATTAGACAAAGGACAAACCATAGTTTGATTTGTTTCATTTTTAATTGAATTTTAGGTTTGAAAATAAGAAAACCCAATATAATACTTTTTTATCTAAAAATATGTATAGTTTGTAGGTTTTGGAAACAAAAAATAATTCTTAATAGGTTGATTATTAGAAGCTATGGCTTGCTTGTATATATAAGTTGATGGTTTTTGAAATTTGTGTTTTCTAACTGTTTGTTATTCAGCTTATTTCTTTTTCACAGAAATCATTAAAACGCCTGATAAAATAAAAACAGTTCCAGCGATTTGCCAATTGTTGAATGTTTCATTGAGAAAATAGGTAGCCATAAAAATAGTAGCCATAGGCCCAACACTTCCGATTATTGCGGCATTGCCTGAGCCAACTCTTTTTATGCCCTCGGAAACTAAAAAGGAGGGAATAACTGTACAAAATATGGCCATAATCATACATTGTTGATAAACTACTGGTTCGTAACTAAATATATTTTTATCAAAAGTTAATAAATAATGAATGATAACCATTGCTGTGGAAATAAGCATGGCATAACATGTAAATAATGTGGTGCCAATTTTTTTAATCATCTCACCATTCCCAATCAAGTATAAGGCATAAGTGAGAGCGCTCATAAATATCAAAAAAGCACCAAAAGCAAGGTTTTTTTGAAGGCCCAATTTTAATTCAGGCACAAAAGCCAATACAATTCCTAAATAGGTGATTACTAAAGCTATATATTGAATTTTTTCAATTTTTTTCTTAAAAAATATAGCTGAAATTACCAGAACAAGGGTGGGATAAATAAACAAAACAAGACGTTCTAGGCCAGCAGAAATGTATTGCAAGCCCCAAAAGTCGAAAAAGGAGGCCAAATAATAGCCCAAAAGACCGATGGCTAGCATCCAAATCCATTCCTTTTGGGTTAAGCGTACATCGGAAGGGTGCTTCCATTTGTTCCAAAACAATATTATGACATAAAATGGTAGCGAAAAAAGCATTCTCAAAGTTAATAGTGAAACGGTATCAATAGGGTGATTGATATATAACCATTTCACAATCACCGCTTTACCGGCAAACATTACAGCGCCAATGAAAATAAAAACTACACCAATTAAGTATTTTGAGTTTGTTTTATTAGGCATTTTTAAATATTTTGAAATAAAAAAAGCCCTGATTTCCCAGAGCTTAAATAACAATGAAAATCTTTATTCTAATCCACCACCTCAGCTTCGGTGAGTATATAATTGAGTTCATAAATATCATTGACATTTAGCTCTAAAGTGCCTTTGAACATATGAATTTCGTCAGTTTTGAATTTTCTGTTTTTCTTTAACTTTAAACCCATAACTGACTCAGGACCAGCTCCTCCACAAAAAAAACACATACTATACGGATAGGCCGAAAGCACATATTGGTTACTTTCGGGATCTACCGGTACCATATAGCCTTTTATTAAAACAGTTTTATTTTCTACCTTTTTTACATTGGGGCCAAAAGTGGGGAAAAGCATAAAAATAGATTCTTTTTCATACCATTTTTTTTTGAAGGTTACATCTTTCAATATTTCCCAAGAAATTTTTTGAGGCTCTTCAGCTACAAAACCTACCAAAGAAAACATTATTAAAACAATTATTAATTTACGCATATACATATTTAATATTTTTATACAAAACTACCATTTAACGGCCTTAGTTCCAATTAAAAAGCGAGTATGCTTTTGCTTATTGTGATGCTAGCGTTTTTGAAATATTTATTTTATAAATTCCAATCGAAGGAATAGCCGCCGCAACCATACATATGAATATACAAGCAATGAAGATAAGGATATCATCAAAACTGTAATTGAAAACCGAAAACTGATAATGATAACTTTGCTGTGCCGTTTTTGCCATTAAAAATAGTATGGTTTTACTGAAAATAAAGCCTATTAAATAGCCTAGAAGGCCAATAAACAGTCCTTCTAAAAGTAATAAAATGAAAAGTTTTAGTCGGCTAGCACCCATTGAGAGCATCAAAGCCATTTCATATTTTCTTTCTTTGAGGGAATTATAAAGTGAAACAAATACACTTAAGCCTGATACAAAAATGATTAAAAAAGCAAGCCATTTTAAGGTGTCAATCCCAACGCCCATCAAACTAAAAAGTCGATTAATCTCAATGGCAGGCAAGGCGGCTTGCATATTTGTATTTGCATTTATGTTCCGAGGGATGGTCATCAGGCCCATTGGGTTGCGAAATTTCACTAACATTGCAGTGATAGCATTATCGGTCTCAGTTTTAGATTGGTTATGGTTTGTATTTTCTTCCAATAATAACAATGCATTTGGCTTTACCGCATCATGCTCGTGTACTTCCCAAACAGTTTGCAGTGATGTAATAATAAGGTTGTCAACTACTGAGTTATTAGGTGTTAAAATTCCTACAACTTTATATTTTTGGCTTTCGTGTTTTTCACCCTCTTGGTCTAATCCATGAGAAGAGGCAAAAGTATCCCCAATTTTTAATTTCAAAATATCCGCAATTGATGCACCGATAACAGCCTCAAAAGGTTTTTCGAATAGTTTACCTGGTGATACAATACCTTGATAATGAGAAAGGTAGGTGGAGTCCGTCCCAACTATTCTATAGCCTAAATAACTATCGCCCATGGCTATTGGAATGGCTTTTTTAATAAAAGGATTACGAGCTATCATTTTTGCCTCTGAAAAAGAAATATTACCAGTTGGTGAGTCAAGTTGATAAATACTCGAAAGTATAAGCTGAAGTGGGGAGCCTTTTGCCCCAACCACCATGTCAATTCCTTTGATGTTTTTGGTAAACTTTTCGTCCAATTGCCGGCCAACATTTAATATCAATGAAATTATTCCCACTCCAAATGCCATCAATAATATACTTAGGCTATTGGTGAGGCTTTTGCTTGTTAAATTTTTCCACGAAATTTTGATTAAATTCATTCTTATATTCTCTAGTTTTTTGTGAGTGTGATCTGGTTCTCAAATTCCATTTTTAAACGTTGATCATGCGTAACAATTATTAAATTTGCCTCAATTTTTGCGGCTTCTCGCCTTAATAAATCTACCATTTTTTGGCAATTTTCATCGTCAAGGCTGGAGCTCGGCTCATCCGCTAAAATAAGACTTGGGCTATTCATTAAGGCTCGTGCAATTCCTACACGTTGTTGCTCCCCAAGGCTTAAATTTTTGATATTTTTATTCAAAAGGTGATTAATATCAAGTGATTGAGCCAACGATTGCAACTGGTCTTTTTGCTGGCTTTTCCCTGCAAGATAAGTAGCTAAAGCTAAATTTTCTTCAACAGAAAGGGAATTGACAAAATGAGGCTTTTGGTAAATAACCCCAATATTTTGTGCTCTAAATTTAACCAAATCATTATTTAGAAGCGTATTAGTTTTGATGGAGTTTATTGTTATTACTCCTTTGGTGGGCATCAATAATAAGCCAATTAAATGCAAAAATGTAGTTTTGCCTACACCAGATTTTCCCAAAATTAGCAATGAATCACTTTTTTGCAAATTAATATCTTCAAAAACTAAGGCAATTTCATTTCCATATTGGAATTCTACCCCTTTTGTTGTTATCATATTATCTAAATAAATAGTTTGAGCTTGTAATTTTTCTTTTGACTTGATTTTTTCAAGCCCTCATCCTTTATCATTTGCTAGTTGAAAGTAATAAATAATGTACAAAATTACCTTTATTGACCTATGAAAAGACATCTTAAAAAAAATATTTAATAAAGAAATGTTTAATATTTTAAAAAAAACATTAAATAAATTTTGTTTTGTTTAATTATATAGTACATTTGTTAAACAAAATAAAATAAATCATCAGGTATTATGACAGCGCAAGACTTTTCAAATCAGATTATCAAGCTTACAAAATCGTTGAAGCCATTTGCATTAAGACTTACAAAAGATATTGAAGATGCAAACGATTTAATTCAAGACACTTTACTTAAGGGTTTTACCAACAGAGATAAGTTTACTGATGGTACTAACCTCAAAGCCTGGATGTTTACTATTATGAAAAACACTTTCATCACTAATTACCAAAAAATGGTGAAGAGAAATACTTTCATTGATGTTTCGGAGAATTTACAGTTTATTAATTCTCTAGAAAATAGTACCACAAATTATGCCACCAACAAATTTATTCAAAACGATATTGCTTTTGCATTAAACCAGCTAGAGGAGGCTTATTTATCGCCATTTATGATGTATTTTAGCGGTTACAAATACCATGAAATAGCCGAAAACTTGGATATTCCAATTGGTACTGTAAAAAACAGAATACATATTGCAAGGAAAGAACTAAAGCATCATTTACCTATGTACGCATAGTTTTAAAGGATTAACTGATTTTTAGGAAATTACCTTGTAAATAAAAAAAATTTATAATAATTTGAAAAAAGTTTTAGTAATAGGAGCGGGATTTTCCGGCCTTGCAGCAGCTACATTATTAGCTACGAAAGGTTACGACGTCACTATTTTTGAAAAAAATGGTAGAGCAGGTGGTAGAGCCTCGGTTTTTAGTGAAGTAGGCTTTACTTTTGACATGGGGCCAAGTTGGTATTGGATGCCGGATATTTTCGAAGATTATTTCAATAAATTTGGCAAGAAAGTTGAAGACTATTACAAACTAGAAAGGTTAGACCCATCTTATGATGTAATTTTTAGTAAAGATGACAAAATAAGACTACCCTCCGGAGCAGAAAAGGTGAAAGAGGTTTTTGAAAATGTTGAGAAAGGAGCTGGCAATAATTTAAATATGTTTTTAAATGAAGCAGCCTATAAATATAAAGTCGGTATTGGCCAATTTGTTTGGAAGCCTAGTAAAAGTATAGTTGAGTTTTTTAGTTTTGGTTTATTAAAAGATGCATTAAAGTTAGACTTATTCAGTTCGCTGTCAAAGCATGCTAGAAAATACTTTTCAAATTCTAAACTGCTTAAAATCATAGAGTTTCCCTCTCTTTTTTTAGGGGCAATTCCAGAAAATACACCTGCATTATACAGTTTAATGAATTTTGCCGAAATACAAAATGGAACATGGTATCCAATGGGTGGTATGTACAAAATTGTGGAGGCAATGGTTGCTTTGGCTACCGAAAAAGGTGTGAAGTTTAGATATAATTCAGAAGTAACAGGTTTTGAGTATGATGGAAATAAAGCTTCGAAAATAGTGCTAAAGAATGATTCGATGGAGGCGGATGCAATAATTGCCAGCGCTGACTACAGGCATATCGATAAACTTTTAGGAAAAAAGGAAAATTATTCAAACAAATACTGGGATTCTAGAGTTTTAGCACCATCTTGTTTAATTTTTTATTTGGGTATAAATAAAAAGCTAAATAAGTTGCAACATCATAATTTGTTTTTTGATGAAGATTTTAAGCTACATGCTCATGAAATTTATGTCGATCCCAAATGGCCCACAAGACCATTATTTTATGTTTCGGCACCTTCAAAAACGGACCCATCTGTAGCCCCAGTCAATTGTGAAAATTTGTTTTTACTAATGCCTGTTGCTCCTGACTTAAAAGATGACGAAATTACAAGAGAAAAATATTTTAAAATGTTAATGGCTAGGCTCGAAGACTATTGTGGAGAAGAAATAATTTCACATATAATTTATAAAAAGAGCTACGCCCAAAGTAATTTTGTATCAGATTATAATGCGTTTAAAGGTAATGCTTATGGCTTGGCCAATACATTATTTCAAACGGCGTTTTTAAAACCAAAATTAAAAAATAATAACTTAAATAATTTCTATTATACAGGTCAATTAACAGTGCCTGGTCCAGGTGTGCCTCCGTCTATAATATCAGGATTGGTGGTTGGTAATGAGGTTGATATGGATTTTAAAAAATCGAAAAACTAATGATAGAATTGTATAATAGGTCGGCTCAAAAAACGAGCAAAATGATTACCGAAATGTACAGCACTTCGTTTACTCTGGGTATAAAGTCATTGGAAAAAAGCCTTCATACACCCATATACAGTATTTATGGTTTTGTAAGAATAGCGGATGAAATTGTTGACTCATTCCATGATTTCGACAAAAAAACACTATTTGAGCGATTTGAGACTGAAACTTTCCTTGCACTTTCTGAGAAAATAAGTACAAATCCAGTACTTCACGCCTTTCAATTGGTTGTGAATGAATATAAAATAAACATTGAATATATTGAGGCTTTTTTATATTCTATGAAAATGGATCTTGATATAAATAAATATTCAGAGGATATTTACAAAAAGTATATATTTGGTTCGGCAGAAGTAGTTGGTTTAATGTGCCTTAAAGTATTTTGCAAAGGAGACCAAGCACTTTTCGATGAATTGGAACCTGGCGCAAAATCTTTGGGTTCTGCGTTTCAAAAGGTAAATTTTTTAAGGGATATAAAATCTGATTATTTTGAACGAGGCAGGTTGTATTTCCCTGGTGTTAGCTTTGAATCATTTTCAGAGACAGAGAAAAGAGCAATAGAACTTAACATTGAAGAAGACTTCAATGAGGCCTATAAAGCAATATTAGGACTTCCAAAAGGTGCTAGATATGGAGTAATGTTGGCTTACACTTATTATTTGAGTTTATTTGAAAAAATAAAAAATGCAACAATACCCACTATTCAAAATGAACGAATTAGAGTTCCCAATTATCAAAAGCTGGGCTTATTAATGGGCTCAATTTTAAAACGAAAAATTAGTTATACTAATTTGTTTGTTTAATATGTGAAAGCAAAAAATACTTATTATCTGAAATTTAGTTTTGGTCAATAATCAAAATTATTGTTCCTCAAGATCATTTTTCCATTAATTCGCCTCCCTTCTTAGTTCAAAAATTCAAATAATTTAACTTTTTTAAGAAATAGGTCGTAAATTTATGTCTATTTTTTTGAAAGCATACTCTAAGTACTTAGTAACTTAATCCTATTTGGGGTAAAGTATCAGGTGTTTTTAGACGGTTTCTCAAATAGGATTTTAATATTTAATTTTTCGAAAAAAATACAGAATTATTAATCCAATGCTAAACCTAATTATTTTTGGCCCTCCTGGAGCTGGTAAAGGCACTCAGTCAGCAAAATTGATTGAAAAATACAAGCTTCATCATATTTCAACTGGTGATATGTTTAGAGCACATATCACTAATGATACTGCTTTAGGGCTAAGGGTAAAGCAAATTTTGGCAGATGGTTTGCTGGTGCCTGATAGTATAACCATAGAAATGTTGGAAGAGGAAGTGACTAATAACCCTACTGCAAAAGGTTTTATATTTGACGGTTTTCCTCGCACAGTTGCACAAGCACAGGCTTTAGATCAATTTTTGGAAGGAAAAAATGAGAAAATAGATATCGTTTTACAGCTAAACACACCTGAAGCTGAGCTGAAAAAACGAATTGAAGAAAGAAGAAAAATATCAGGCCGGGCAGATGACGACGCCGACAAACTTATAAAAAGAATGGATGAGTATTTTACTAAAACCATTCATGTATTGCCACATTATGAGGCACAAGGTAAAGTAGTAAAAGTGAATGGCTTAGGAAATATTGAAAGTATATTCAATGAGTTATCTGGTCATATTGATAACATCAAAACGAATTGAATTTCAGATTCGTTGAATTTTAATTAAATCGGAACGGTTTAGAAGCCCAATTCTGAAGCCTTTTATATAAAATATTTCCCCA